>NZ_DFQP01000039.1:0-135616 GCF_002377845.1 Microbacterium sp. UBA3486 | reverse complement strand
CCTTCTCCCCCCAAGGGGGAAGGGGGACTGGGGGCCAAAAAGAAAACGGGGGGGGGGGGGGGGGCCCCGCCCCCCCCCCCCCCGCGGTCAGCTCTTGTGACGCGGCTTGCGGTACGGCTTCTCGTCACGCGTGTCGCGCGCCGGCCGATCATCGCGGTCCCGACGCTCGAAACGGTCACCCCGGCCGCCGGCCTCCCGAGGGCCGCCGGTGCGGCGTGCGCCCCCGGGACCGCGGTCGGGCTTGATCTCGATCAGGCGTCCCGAGATGCGCGTGTCGCGCAGCTTCTCGAGGACAGACGGATCCAGGTTCGATGGCAGCTCGACCGTCGAGAAGTCTGGACGGATGTTGATCGCACCGAAGTCGTCGCGTCCCAGACCGCCCTCGTTGGCGAGGGCCCCGACGATCTGGCGGGGTTCGACACGGTGACGTCGTCCGACCTCGATGCGGTAGGCGGTGTAGTCGCCACGCCCGCGTCGTTCCGTACGCGGCTCACGAGCATCGCGTCCCGTGCGCTCGCGCGGGGGACGGTTGTCTGCTTCGACCGCCTTGGTGAGCGGATCGTTGGCGGGGTCGAGCAGTAGCGGCTTGTCACCCTGCGCCACGACAGCCAGAGCGGCGGCCACATCACCCTCAGGGACATCATGGTGACGCACGTAGTGCGCCACGATGTCGCGGAACGCCTCGATGCGCCCGGTCTCCGACAGCGCCGTGGTGATCGCGTCGTCGAAGCGGTTCAGACGCGTGGTGTTCACATCTTCCGTGCTCGGGAGCTGCATCTGGGCCGGCTGCTGACGCGTCGCCTTCTCGATGTGCTTCAGGAGGTAGCGCTCGCGCGGGGTGATGAAGCTGATCGCGTCGCCCGATCGTCCGGCGCGGCCCGTGCGACCGATGCGGTGCACATAGGACTCGGTGTCGGTGGGGATGTCGAAGTTGACGACGTGACTGATGCGCTCGACGTCGAGTCCTCGCGCGGCCACATCGGTCGCGACCAGGATGTCGAGCTTGCCGTCCTTGAGCTGGTTCACGCTGCGCTCACGCTGCACCTGAGGCACGTCGCCGTTGATGGCTGCGGCCGAGTAGCCACGGGCGCGCAGCTTCTCCGCCAGGGTCTCGGTCTCGTTCTTCGTACGGACGAAGACGATCATTCCGTCGAAGTTCTCGACCTCGAGGATCCGGGTGAGCGCATCGACCTTCTGCGCGTACGACACGACGAGGTAGCGCTGCGTGATGTTGGTGCCGGTCGCGGTCTTCGACTTGATGCTGATCTCTTCGGGGTCTCGCAGGTACTTCTGGGCGAGACGGCGGATCTGCGGCGGCATCGTCGCGGAGAACAGCGCGACCTGCTTCTCCTCGGGTGTCTGCGCGAGGATCTGCTCCACGTCTTCGGCGAAGCCCATCTTCAGCATCTCGTCGGCCTCGTCGAGCACGAGGTACTGCAGCTGAGACAGGTCGAGCGTGCCCTTGGCGAGGTGGTCCATGATGCGGCCCGGCGTGCCGACGATCACGTGGACGCCGCGCCGCAGAGCCGACAGCTGCACGCCGTAGCCCTGCCCGCCGTAGACGGGGAGCACGTGCACGCCCTTCATCTTGGAGGCGTACGACTCGAACGCCTCGCAGACCTGGAGCGCGAGCTCACGGGTGGGTGCGAGCACGAGGGCCTGCGGGGTCTTCTGGGAGACATCGAGGCGTTCGAGCACGGGGAGGGCGAAGGCCGCGGTCTTCCCGGTACCGGTCTGCGCCATGCCGACGACATCGCGCCCAGCCAGGAGCGTCGGGATGGTGGCCGCCTGGATGGGCGACGGCGTCTCATAGCCGAGGTCTTTGATGGCTTTGAGGACGGGCCCGGTGATGCCGAGCTCCTCGAATCCAGGGGTCGCGGGAGATTCGTCGGGGGCGTCGGTCAGCACTGCATCTTCAGGGGTCACTTCCCAAGGGTAGCGCGCTGCGGCGTCCGCCGCCTGTGAGGGCGTCCTCAGGCGCCGGTGTTCAGCGCCACGAGCTTCTCCTTGACCTGGCGCCGGAGCACCTTACCGATCAGCGACTTCGGGAGTTCGTCCACCACGAAGATGCGGCGGGGGACCTTGTAGGGGGTGAGGATGCTGCGCGCGAACTCACGAACGGCCTCGACGTCCACGTCGGTTCCCTGATCGATGACGATCGCGGCGACGACCTCTTCACCGGAGTGCTCGCTCGGCAGACCGATGACCGCGGCATCCGCGACCTGCGGGTGCTGGCGCAGGGCGTTCTCCACCTCGGTGGGTGCGACGTTGAAGCCGCCCGTGATGATGAGCTCCTTGATGCGATCGACGATGCGAACGAAGCCGGCCTCGTCGATCGTGACGATGTCGCCGGTGCGGTACCAGCCGTCGACGAAGACCGCCTCCGTCTCCTCCGGCTTGCCGTAGTACCCCGAGAACACCTGCGGCCCGCGCACGACGAGTTCCCCGGCAGAGCCCGACGGCACGTCCTCACCAGGGTTCTCCGGATCCACCACGCGGCATTCGGTTCCGGGCAGGGGAAGCCCGACGGTTCCGGGAACGCGGTTGTCCGCCACCGGGTTCGCCATCAGGACAGGGGAGCACTCGCTCAGCCCGTAGCCTTCGACGAGATATCCGTGGGTGGCCTCCTCGAAGGGGACGACCAGTTCATGTGGCAGCGCCATTGCGCCGGAGATCGCGACCTCGATGCCCTCCAGCGACACGCCCTTCGCCTTGGCCGCGGCGAGAAGGCGGTCGGCTATGGGCGGTACCAGCGGCAGGAACGTGGCGGGGTGCTTCTTGACGACGTCGAGCACGAGGTCGGGATCGAACTTGGGGAAGAGCACGAGTCGAGCCCCCATCGACATCGCGAACGTCAGACAGAGCGTGAGTCCGTAAGCGTGGAACATGGGAAGGACCGCGTACACGACGCAACCGTTGCCGCGTCGGATCGACGGCACCCAGGCCTGCGACTGAGCGGCGTTCGCCAGCAGGTTGCGGTGTGTGAGCGCCGCCCCCTTCGGCGTTCCGGTCGTTCCGGAGGTGTATTGGATGATCGCCAGATCGTCGGTTCCCGGCTTCGGGTGCGTCTCCGGCAGAGGGTCGGAAGCGACCAGCGTGTCCCAGACGACCGTGCCGCGCACCTTGGCCGTGAGGGCAGCGCGGGAGTCGCGAGCCTTCGCGACGGGGAGACGCAGGGCGAAGCGCGTGAGGAACGGCATGGCGCGCGTCACGTCGACGGAGATGAGGTTCGTCACGGCGAGGTCCGCCGGGAACTCCTGCACGGTGGAGACGACCTTGTTCCACACGATCGCGTGTTTCGCTCCATGGTCCTCGAACTGCTTGCGCAGCTCACGAGGCGTGTATAGCGGGTTGTGCTCGACGACGACGGCGCCGAGTCGCAGCACCGCGTAGAAGGCCACGATGTGCTGCGGGCAGTTCGGCAGCACGATGGCCACAGGATCGCCGGCGCGGACGCCGAGATCCCGCAGCCCTGTCGCCGCGCGGTCGATCGCTGCTTGCAGCTGTGCGTATGTCGTCTCACGCCCGAAGAATTGCAGCGCGGGGGCATCGGGGTAGTCCCGCGCCGACGCGGCGACGATGTCGACGAGTGATCCGTCGACCGGGGCGAGGTCTTCCGGGACGCCTGCGGCGTAGCTGGCGACCCACGGGCGAGGAGGCTGGAACGTGCTCACCCGCCCAGCATATGTCGAGCTGCTCGTCGGGCATGGGACCGGGGAGCGCGCCAACTAGACTGGGGGAGTGTCTGAAATCACCCCTGAACTCGTGCGCCACCTCGGTGTGCTCGCACGCATCCAGCTGAACGACGACGAGGTGTCGAGGCTCACGGGCCAGCTCGACGCCATCGTCGACAACATCGCGAAGGTGTCGGAAGTCGCGACCGCCGACGTCGTGGCGACGAGTCACCCGATTCCGTTGAGCAACGTCTTCCGACCCGACGTGGTCGGCGAGACGCTCACGCACGAGCAGGTGCTTCAGAACGCCCCGGATGCCGCCGACGGCCGCTTCCGCGTGACCGCGATCCTGGGAGAAGAACAGTGAGCGACATCATCCGGCTGGATGCGGCTAACCTCGCCGCGAAGCTCGCCTCTCGTGAGGTGTCGAGCGTCGAGGCGACCCAGGCGCACCTCGATCGCATCGCCGCCGTGGACGGCGACGTCCACGCCTTCCTCCACATCAACGAGGGAGCGCTCGAGGCCGCAGCGGCCATCGACGCCCGTCGCGCTGCCGGCGAGGCCCTCGGACCGCTCGCAGGCGTTCCTCTCGCGATCAAGGACGTGCTCGTCACGACCGACCAGCCGACGACCAGCGGGTCGCGCATCCTCGAGGGATACCGCTCGCCTTACGATGCGACCGTCGTCGCACGCTCGCGCGATGCGGGACTCATCCCGCTCGGCAAGACGAACATGGACGAATTCGCCATGGGGTCGTCTACCGAGCACTCGGCATACGGCCCCACGCACAACCCCTGGGACCTCGACCGTATCCCCGGTGGCTCCGGTGGAGGTTCGGCCGCAGCGGTGGCCGCCTTCGAGGCACCGCTCGCGCTCGGTTCCGACACCGGCGGCTCGATCCGTCAGCCCGCCCACGTGACCGGCACGGTCGGCGTCAAGCCGACGTACGGCGGCGTGAGCCGCTACGGTGCGATCGCCCTCGCCTCCAGCCTCGACCAGGTCGGTCCGGTCTCGCGGACCGTGCTCGACTCCGGCCTGCTGCACGATGCGATCGGCGGTCATGACCCTAAGGACTCGACGTCGCTGCGCGATGCATGGCCTTCGTTCGCGGAGGCGGCTCGCGAGGGTGCGCGCGGAGACGTGCTCAAGGGTCTCAAGGTCGGCGTGATCCGCGAGCTGCCGGACAGCGGCTTCCAGCCCGGTGTCGCAGCCTCCTTCCGCAGCGCGCTCGCGCTGATGGAGGCGCAGGGCGCGGAGATCGTCGAGATCGGCGCTCCGCACTTCGAGTACGGCGTGGCTGCGTACTACCTGATCCTCCCCGCAGAGGCCTCCAGCAACCTGGCGAAGTTCGACTCGGTGCGCTTCGGTCTGCGGGTGACGCCCGACGGAAACCCGACGGTCGAGGACGTCATGTCCGCAACCCGTGACGCCGGCTTCGGTGACGAGGTCAAGCGCCGCATCATCCTCGGAACGTACGCACTGTCGGCCGGTTACTACGACGCCTACTATGGCAGCGCGCAGAAGGTCCGCACACTCATCCAGCAGGACTTCGCCAACGCCTTCGCCGAGGTCGACGTCATCGCGACGCCGTCGGCGCCCACCACCGCCTTCAAGCTCGGCGAGAAGATCGACGACCCGCTGCAGATGTACCTCAACGACATCACCACGATTCCGGTGAACCTCGCCGGCGTTCCCGGTATCTCCATCCCCAGCGGTCTGGCCGATGACGACGGACTCCCCGTCGGCATCCAATTCATCGCCCCGGCACGGGAGGATGCACGTCTCTACAAGGTCGGCGCCGCGCTCGAGACGCTGCTGGTCGACTCCTGGGGTGCGCCGCTGCTCACCCGCGCACCGCAGCTCGCAGGAGGGAAGCGCTGATGGCCACCGCCAAGCTCATGGACTTCGACAAGGCGCTCGAGCTGTTCGAGCCGGTCCTCGGATTCGAGGTGCACGTCGAGCTCAACACCAACACGAAGATGTTCTCCGATGCGCCGAACCCGGCCAACGAGACCTTCCACGCCGCGGAGCCGAACACGCTGATCGCGCCCGTCGACCTCGGTCTGCCGGGGTCACTTCCGGTCGTGAACGAGACCGCCATCCGTTCGTCGATCAGCCTGGGTCTCGCTCTCGGATGCTCGATCGCGGAATCGAGCCGGTTCGCGCGGAAGAACTATTTCTACCCGGATCTCGGCAAGAACTACCAGATCTCGCAGTACGACGAGCCGATCGCCTATGACGGTTCGGTCGAGGTCGAGCTCGAGGACGGGACACTCATCACGATCCCGATCGAGCGCGCTCACATGGAGGAGGACGCCGGAAAGCTCACCCACATGGGTGGGGCGACCGGACGCATCCAGGGTGCCGAGTACTCGCTCGTCGACTACAACCGTGCGGGCGTGCCACTGGTGGAGATCGTGACGAACATCATCTACGGCACCGAGCACCGCGCACCGGAGGTCGCCAAGGCCTACGTGCAGGCGATCCGTGACATCGTCCGTGGTCTCGGAATCTCCGAGGCCCGGTTGGAACGCGGAAACCTGCGCTGCGACGCCAACGTCTCTCTGCGTCCGCGTGGCACCGACAAGCTCGGCACCCGCACCGAGACGAAGAACGTCAACTCCATGCGTTCGGTCGAGCGGGCCGTGAAGTACGAGATCCAGCGCCAGGCGCAGATCCTCGCCGATGGCGGCACGATCACGCAGGAGACGCGGCACTGGCACGAGGACACCGGTACGACATCGCCGGGTCGTCCGAAGTCGGACGCCGACGACTACCGCTACTTCCCGGAGCCCGACCTGCTGCCCGTGGAGCCGGCCGCCGAGCTGATCGAGGAGCTGCGCGCGGCTCTTCCCGAGCAGCCTGTCGCCCGCCGTCGTCGCCTGATGACGGAGTGGGGCTTCACCGACCTGGAGTTCCAGGACGTGCGCAACGGAGGCCTGCTCGAAGTGGTCGAGGCGACCATCGCCGCCGGTGCGGCACCTGCGACCGCCCGCAAGTGGTGGACGGGGGAGATCTCCCGTCTCGCGAACGCGCAGGAGAAGGAAGCCACCGAGCTGATCAGCCCGGAGAACGTCGCCGCACTGCAGCAGCTGGTCGACGCGGGCACGCTCACCGACAAGCTCGCCCGCCAGGTGCTCGAAGGCGTCATCGCGGGGGAAGGCACTCCGCAGGAGGTCGTCGACGCCCGTGGCCTCGCCGTGGTGTCGGACGACGGCGCGCTGATCGCTGCGATCGACGAGGCTCTCGCGGCCCAGCCGGATGTGATGGCGAAGATCAAGGACGGCAAGGTCCAGGCCGCCGGCGCTGTCATCGGCGCCGTCATGAAGGCCATGAAGGGCCAGGCGGACGCGGCGCGCGTCCGTGAACTCATCCTCGAGCGCGCTGCCCAGTAGCGCGTGGCCCCGGGCCTCCTGTCGGAGGCCCGGGGGAGAATGGTCGTATGGGACACGGTGACGGCACGGGACGGATCGTCTCCGCCTCCGACGCCGACGACACCGGGACGCGCATCCTCCATGTCGACATGGACGCGTTCTACGCGGCTGTCGAGGTCCTCGACGATCCCACGCTCCGGGGGCTTCCGCTGATCATCGGCGCACCGGACGGCCGCTCGGTCGTCTCGAGTGCCTCTTACGAGGCCCGCCGATACGGCGTACGCGCAGCGATGCCGGTATCGCAGGCGCTGCGCCTGTGTCCCTCCGCGCGCATCGTGCCGCCGCACTTCCATCGATATCAGGAGGTCTCCCGGCAGGTGATGGCGATCTTCGAATCGTTCACCCCGCTCGTCGAGCCGTTGTCGGTCGACGAGGCGTTCCTCGATGTGCAGGGCGTGCGACGGCTCTGGGGCAGCCCTGCACACATCGCAGAGCTCATCCGGGGTCGTGTGCTCGATGAGGTCGGCATCACCTGCAGTGTCGGGGTCGCGGCCACCAAGCACGTCGCCAAGATGGCATCGACGATCTCCAAGCCCGACGGCATGCTCGTCGTCGCCGCGAAGGACACGCTCGAGTTCCTCGCGCCACGTCCGGTCCGCGCGATGTGGGGCGTCGGGCCGAAGGCTGCCGAGGCGCTGGAGGCACGCGGTATCCGTACCGTGAGAGATGTGCGCGAGGCTCCGCGCGAGATGATCGAGCGTGCGGTCGGCCCCGCCCTGGGCGCGCGCCTCGCTCAGCTCGCGATGGGTGAGGATGCGCGCGCCGTCGACACGGTGCGCGTGGAGAAGAGCATCGGTCATGAGGAGACCTTCGATACGGATATCCTCGATCGTCCGTTCCTCCGCGCGGAGCTCCTGCGGCTCGCTGACCGTGTCGCCGCACGTCTCCGCCGCGCCGAGTGGGAGACGTCGACCGTCGCCATCAAGATCCGTTTCGACGACTTCCGCACCCTGAGTCGCTCTCAGACGCTGAGCGAGCCCACCGCGGTCGGGCAGCGCATCGGCGAGGCTGCGCAGGCTCTGTTCGAGCAGATCGACCGACGCGATCCCGTGCGTCTGGTCGGCGTCAGAGCCGAGAACCTGCGTCCGGCCGGCGGCGGCGGTCTCGGGCTGTGGGACGACGACGAGGACTGGCGCAGAGTCGAGGGGGCAGTCGACGAGGCCATGGCCAGGTTCGGCACAGCGACGATCAGCCGCGCGCGACACATCGGCCGCGGGGACGGCCGCGGTGCCGCCCAACATCCGAAGGCCCACGGCCTGGATTGATCGCACGCGCGCGCGGTTCCTCGACTAGCGTGGGGGTATGCCGAACATTGCACTGGAACTCGGAAAGCAAGCTGCGTCCTTCGGCGTGAAGAGCGCGTACGGGGAGCCGCAGGATGTCGACGGTGTGAGTATCACTCCGGTGGCATTCACCTACTCGGGCTTCGGCGGAGGCAGCGGAGACGGTGGCGAGGGTGGTGGCGGTGGCGGTGTCTCCGTCCCGGTCGGGGTCTACGTGCGTCGCGAGGAAGGTCTGCGCTTCGAGCCGAACATCGTCACGTTGCTCGTCGTCGCCGTGCCGTTCGTCTGGGTCGCCGGACGGGCGCTCACTCGCATCATCCGTGCCCTCAAGAAGTGACGATCCGGTCGCTGCCGCGCTGGAGCAGGCCGCGACGCTGATCGAGCGGGATGTCCGTGCCGTCGCCGCCGCGAACCCCGTCGTGCTCATCGATGGCGGCAGCGGTGCGGGGAAGTCGTCCCTCGCCTCCCTGTTGGTGCGTCGCTGGCCCGTGGTCGGTCACGTACAGCTCATCGCGTTGGATTCCATCTACCCGGGCTGGGACGGCCTCGATGAAGGCGTTGAGCGCGCCCTCGACTGGATCCTCCGTCCGCACGGCCGCGGGTATCTCGGCACCTGGCGGCGATGGGACTGGGAGGACCGCACCGAGGCGGAGAGCCACGCCGTCGACCCGGCCCTCGGAGTCATCATCGAGGGCAGCGGGATCCTCCGCCCCTCGACCGCCGCCCTCGCCGATGTCAGGGTGTGGGTGGAGTCGGCGGAGGCATCGAGGAAGGCGCGTGCCCTGGCACGCGATGGGGACGCCTATCGGCCGCACTGGGACCGTTGGGCGGCACAGGAACGCCGACACATCGAGCGGGACGACCCTCGATCCCTCGCTACGAGAATCGTCGAGGTTCCTTAGACCTTCCGGCCCTCATCCGCTTCGTCTGCAGCCTGGATGAGAAGTTCCAAACGGTATCCGAGCCAGTCGTACACATCGTGACGCCCATCCGTGGCGGTCTGTTGGTCGGTCGTGATCCCGAGCCGCGTGGCTATGACGAGGCGAATAGCCGTGAGCGTTCGGAGCCAAGCGTCGACGTCCTCCACGGGCACGGTCATCTCCCGCGTCCGCAGCGCTTCTGCCTCGGCGAGGTCGTCACCGGTGACGTCTCCGAGAGACCCACGTGTCCGGCGCGCATCGGCGAGCCGTCGATCGAGGAGATCATCCCTCGTGCTTTCGGCGAACTCGGCGGCGGAGTCCGCATCGTCGGGGTAGGGAGTCGGCGTCAATCGGTCGATGGCGGGGTCCCCGACCTCCCGCGAAGTCGCGAGGAGCTCGATGAAGTCGTCCACGAGCTTCGCGAGGTGGAGCTTCTCGATCCGGGTGATCGTGACGATGACGGCGTCCCTGGTCACTGTGAGGCCTTCCTGACCGTGGCCCACAGGCCGTAGTCATGCATGGCCTGCGCGTGGACCTCCATGGTCTCGCGTGGCCCCGTCGCCACGATGGCGTGTCCGTCGTGGTGCACGGCGAGCATCAGCGTCGTCGCGTGGTCGAGCGAGTATCCGAAATACGTTCGGAAGACGCGGACCACGTAGCTCATCAGATTGACGGGGTCGTTCCAGACGACCACCTGCCACGGCTCCAGGGGAGCGGCGCTCAGATCGGTCGCCTCATCGAGATCGGGAACTGCGGCGGGGATCGTCATGCCCAACCCATCTCATGCAGCTGCTCGTCGTCGATGCCATAGAAATGCGCGATCTCATGCACCAACGTGGTGTGGATCTCGTCGCGGAGCTCTTGCTCGTTCTCGCATTGGGCCAGGTGCGGCTCGCGATAGACCACGATGCGATCGGGCAACTCGCCCATCCCGTACTGGGTCCGATCGGTCAGCGCCAGCCCGTCGTAGAGGCCGAGCAGATCGAGGCTGCCGTCCTCCGGCCGATCCTCCACCACGAACACGACGTTCTCCAACCCTTCGACCATGTCGTCGGGCAACTGGTCGAGCTCATCGATCACGAGCTCTTCGAAGGCGGCGGCATCCATGTCCATCCCCCTCAGCCTAGGGCCCGAGGGAGGTCAGTGCAGGAGAACGAGGATCGCGGCCACCGCGATGAACAGGGCGCCGAACACGGTGTTGAGGATGCGCTGTCCACGTGCGGTTCGCGTGAGTCGACGGAACGGACGTGCGGCTGCAGCGAAGAATCCCCACATCACGATCACGTCGACGACGATCACGGTGACGATGAGCGTGAGGTATTGGGGCAGCGGAGGCTCGTCCAACCTGACGAACTGCGGAATGAACGCGAGGAAGAACACGATCGCCTTCGGGTTCAGGAGATTGACCCAGAAGCCGCGGCGGATCATCGACCAGTGGCTCTCGCGGCTGTCTACCGGCAGGGGATCGTCGTCGACCACGACCGCGGGCTTCGCGAGGATGAGGCGGATCCCGAGGAACACCAGGTAGGCGGCCCCGGCATAGCGGATGCCGTTGAACAGCACTTCCGAACGTGACACCAGGAGTCCGACACCGGCAGCCACGATCGCGACATGGACGATCAACGCGATCTGCTGGCCGACGATGCCCCAGATCGAGCGCCGCCAGCCCTGGTTCATCGCATTCGACATCGTATTGATCGCACCGGCGCCGGGGGTGAAGCTGATCACGACGGACGCGGTCAGCAACGAGAACCAGACCGCGAGTGACACGTCGTCAGTCTAGGGCGTCGGGGGAGGGGTACCAGCCGCGCGTAGACGCGAAGAAGGCCCGAATCTCGCGATTCGGGCCTTCTTCAGTGGGGTGAGTAACGGGACTCGAACCCGCGACATCCGGCACCACAAGCCAGCGCTCTACCAGCTGAGCTATACCCACCATGTGCCTGCCGGAGCAGGCAACCATACGAGTCTATTACATGTTCGGAGTGAACTCGGACACCGTACGTGCAGCGATCTCGCGAGCTTCGTCGCTGGACGGTCCCGGCTCATCGACGAACACCGCGTCGCGGTAGTACCGGAGCTCTCGGATCGACTCCAGAATGTCGGCGAGGGCGCGGTGTCCTCCGTCCTTGGGCGGAGCCTGGAAGAAGACTCGCGGGTACCAGCGCCGCGACAGTTCCTTGATGCTGGAGACGTCGACATTGCGGTAATGCAGCCACTGATCCACCTGCGGCATGTATTTGGCCAGGAACATGCGGTCCGTCCCGATCGTGTTGCCGGCCAATGGAGCCTTGCGCTCGAGGGGCACGAAGCGCTTGATGTACGCCAGCGTCTGGGACTCCGCCTCCTCCAGCGACACGCCACCGCGGATCTCCTCGATGAGGCCCGATGTCTCATGCATCTTCGTGACGAAATCGTTCATGTGCGCGAGCGCGGCTTCGGTGGGGCGTATCACCACCTGGAATCCGGGATCGATGGGGTTGAGCTCGAAGTCGGTGATGACGACGGCGATCTCGACGAGTTCGTCGACCGCGAGATCGAGTCCCGTCATCTCGCAGTCGATCCATACGAGACGATCATTCTCGGACGCAGATACCATCTCGCCATACTATCGACGCCCCCGACATCGCCGGCCGGAGTGTGACTCGTGAATCGTCTGCGCGACCGCGATACTCTAGAGTCGTGCGCCTCCGTAGCTCAGGGGATAGAGCAGGAGCCTTCTAATCTCTTGGTCGCAGGTTCGAATCCTGCCGGGGGCACTTCACGGCGTCGGCGTTCGAGAATGTTCGCTCCGATGGATGTTCGATCCAATGGGTGATCGCTCCGACGGATGATCGATCCGACGAGAGACGATCTCATGTGCGGAGCGCGACCTCTCCCGGATCGACGCCATGCGTCGCGGGCGGCGACCACCGTCAGGAATAGCGCAGCACCGCGACAGCGTCATCGACACGCCAGAACTCGCCGACCACACGGAACACGCCGGTTGCGAGATGCAGCCTCTCCGCCCGGTACCGGACACCGAGCGGGTCCGGGACGATGCGCAGATGTCCGAGGACATGCTCTCTCTGGTCCTGGACCCTCCAGAGATGATCGGCTGCGCGGACGAGATGCTCTCGCGGAGACGAGAGTCGAGGCGTGGCGAAGGGGACTTCGGGAAGAGAGGTGATCATGCTGTCGGACATCGGTGCTCCTTTCGTGATTCGAAGATACGACCGACCACCGACATTCCCTCGCGCGCAGTCCTCTCGTCCTCATCGGGGGTTTCTCTCCACAGAGGACATCTGTCTCGGTCTCTCCACCGACTTCGTGTTTCGGGCTCTCCACCTCCGTCGTGGCGGCGCACGCTGGAAAGACCGGAAGGGATCCGGAGACGAGAGGACGAGCAACATGATCGACACGCTGACCATCGTGGGAAGAGTCGCCACCGACCCGACACAGGTGCAGACCGCAGGAGGTGTGGCGGTCACCAACTTCCGTCTCGCCAGCACCCACCGACGTTTCGACCCCGCAGCCCAGGCTTGGACGGACTCGGGGACCAACTGGTACTCGGTGGCGGCGTTCCGGCAGCTCGGCGAGAACGCCAAGGCGTCCCTGCGGACGGGTGACGCGGTGATCGTGACAGGACGGCTGAAGATCCGGAACTGGGAGAGCAACGGCAAACATGGTACAAGTGTCGATGTCGAAGCGGAGGCGATCGGTCACGATCTGCGGTGGGGGACCACGGCGTATCGACCGCAGCCGCGGCCGCAGACCGGGATCGCAGAGGCAAGCTCCGACGCACCGGGCGCTCACTCTGCAGAGGAAAGAGCCCCTGTACACGCCGCAGAGTCAGAGTCTGCGGCATTCGACCTCTCGTGGGCGGATCCGGCGTCGAGGATAGCGGCGAGCGATTGACGCGCACCGGTTCCCGAGAGCGTCGGGTGCCGGCTGGCGGCCGATTCACGCTGAGGCGGGGAGGAAGGCGACGTAGACTCGGCACGTGCTTCGTCGATCGGTCTCCTCACCGGCGCGTGCAGCCGGCGTCCTGGCGGTCACGGCCGTCTCTGCCCTTCTGCTCTCGGGCTGCGCACCGGAACCCGCACCGACGGCGTCTCCGTCGAGTTCCGCAACTCCCGATGCGGACTCGACGGCGCCGTCTGCTCCCGTGCTCGTTCCCGACGGCAGCGCAGAGGACAACCTGCCGGTGTTCACCGCGACTGCGGAGGGCATCTGGGCGACAGATCAGCGCGGTTCCGGCCGTGCCTACATCGACGCGCTGATCGGCGCGGGGTTCGATCGCGAGTCGATGCAGGTGACCCAGGATCAGACCACCGTCGGCAACCCGGCGGAGAGTCTGCAGTTCTCGGTTCGGTGGGGTCAAGACGAGTGCTTGGTCGGCCAGGTCGGCCCGTCCACCGGGCAGGTCGTCACCGCGGTACTCCCGCAACTCGCCGAAGGGCGATGCCTGGTCGGCACCACACGTCCGATCGACTGGTGACACGCCAGGGGGCCGGTAGGCTGGAGTGTCGATCTTCGACGCCAACAGAAGGAGCGGTTTTCGGTGGCTGAGTACATCTACTCGATGGTTCGTGCGCGCAAGGCAGTGGGCGAGAAGCTCATCCTCGACGACGTGACCATGGCGTTCCTCCCCGGGGCCAAGATCGGCATGGTCGGTCCCAACGGCGCGGGCAAGTCGACCATCCTCAAGATCATGGCGGGTCTCGACACTCCGTCGAACGGTGAGGCGAAGCTCTCCCCGGGGTTCACGGTCGGCATCCTGATGCAGGAGCCGGAGCTCGACGAGACGAAGACCGTGCTCGAGAACATCCAGGACGGTATCGCGATCAAGGCGAAGCTCGACCGCTTCAACGAGATCTCGGCACTGATGGCCGATCCCGATGCCGACTTCGACGCGCTCCTCGCCGAGATGGGTTCGCTCCAGGAAGAGATCGACGCGGCCGACGGCTGGGACCTCGACTCGCAGCTCGACCAGGCCATGGATGCGCTCCGCACCCCGCCGGGAGACGCCGCGATCGCGCCTCTCTCCGGTGGTGAGAAGCGTCGAGTGGCACTGGCGAAGCTGCTCCTGCAGAAGCCCGATCTCCTGCTTCTCGACGAGCCGACCAACCACCTCGATGCCGAGAGCGTGCTGTGGCTCGAGCAGCACCTGCAGGCTTACAAGGGTGCCGTCATCGCGATCACCCACGACCGGTACTTCCTCGACCACGTGGCCGAGTGGATCGCCGAGGTCGATCGCGGTCGCCTGATCGGCTACGAGGGCAACTACTCGACGTACCTGGAGAAGAAGGGCGAGCGCCTCGAGATCCAGGGCAAGAAGGACGCCAAACTCGCCAAGCGCCTCAAGGAGGAGCTGGAGTGGGTGCGCTCCAGCGCGAAGGGTCGCCAGACGAAGTCGAAGGCCCGTCTCGCCCGCTACGAGGAGATGGCATCCGAGGCCGAGCGCACCAGGAAGCTGGATTTCGAGGAGATCCAGATTCCCGCCGGTCCTCGACTCGGAAGCGTCGTCATCGAGGCCAAGAACCTGAAGAAGGGCTTCGACGGGCGCTCGCTCATCGACGGCCTGAGCTTCAGCCTGCCGCCGAACGGCATCGTCGGCGTCATCGGTCCGAACGGCGTGGGAAAGACGACGTTGTTCAAGACCATCGTGGGCCTCGAGCCTCTGGACGGCGGAGATCTGAAGATCGGTGAGACGGTCAAGATCAGCTACGTCGACCAGTCGCGCTCCAACATCGACCCGAACAAGACGCTGTGGGAAGTCGTCTCCGACGGCCTCGACTACATCACCGTCGGCAAGACCGAGATCCCGTCCAGGGCGTACGTCTCGAAGTTCGGCTTCAAGGGGCCGGACCAGCAGAAGAAGGCCGGGGTGCTCTCCGGTGGAGAACGCAACCGCCTGAACCTCGCGCTGACGCTCAAGGAGGGCGGTAACCTGCTGCTCCTCGACGAGCCGACGAACGACCTGGATGTCGAGACCCTCAGCTCGCTCGAGAACGCTCTGCTCGAGTTCCCCGGATGCGCCGTGGTCATCACCCACGACCGGTGGTTCCTCGACCGCATCGCCACGCACATCCTCGCCTACGAGGGCACCGACGAGAAGCCGGACCAGTGGTACTGGTTCGAGGGCAACTTCGAGGCGTATGAGGAGAACAAGATCGAACGCCTCGGAGCCGATGCGGCCAAGCCGCACCGTTCGACGCACCGCAAGCTGACGCGCGACTGAGCACCTCGTGACTGCGACGCCGGGGCCCCGCCTGCACATCCCGATCCAGCTCCGCTGGGGCGATCTGGATGCGTTCAACCACGTCAACAACACCTCGATGCTGAAGCTGCTCGAGGAAGCTCGTGTGCGAGCATTCTGGCGTGCAGGCCCCGGCGAAGAGGCACCATCCACCGCGGTGCTCGACTCGGGTATCGATGAGGGGATCCTCACCCTCATCGCGCGACAGGAGATCGAGTACCTCGCGCCGGTGCCCTATCAGCGGCGACCGCTCGAAGTGCAGATGTGGTTCGGCAAGCTCGGCGGATCCAGCGTCGAGGTCTGCTACGAGGTGCACAACGATCCCACGGCGGCGCCGCGTCAGATCTACGCCCGCTCCACGGCGATCATCGTGCTCGTCGATGCGAAGACCGGACGTCCCACCCGTCTCACCCAGGAGATGCGCGACGCGTGGGATCCGTACGTCGGCGAATCGATCGAGTACAGCCACCGCTGACCGCCACAGGTACCGACGGCGTGCACCAGAGCACGGCCACCCGGGCAGACCCGCAGCACGACGAGAAGTCTGAGCGGATAGTTCAGTCCTGGCCGTCGGGAACCCTGATCATGATCTCCTGGGCGACACTCGCCACCAGGGTGCCGTCGCGTGTGAAGATCCGTCCGGTGGCGAGTCCGCGGCCTCCGCGGGCGTTGGGTGACTCCTGCACGTAGAGCAACCACTCATCCACGCGAGCAGGGCGGTGCCACCACATCGCGTGATCGAGACTCGCGACCTTGAGACCGGGGAGCGCCCAATAGACCCCGTGCGCGCGAAGAATCGACTCCTGGATCGTCATGTCGCTGAGGTAGGCGAGCGCTGCGCGGTGCAGACGCTGGTCATCCGGAAGCGGCGCGCGAAGGCGCATCCACACGGCCTGCTGCGGTGTGCGGGCATCGTCGCTCGGCAGATACATCGGCGAGTCGACATGGCGGACATCAGCCGCTCGGTCGCTCAGCATCCGCGCCGTGCCGCCGGGGAGTCCCTGTACACGGTCCTCGTCCGGCTGGAGGGCCTCAGGCTCGGGGATGCCCTCGGGCATCGACGACGCATGCTCGACGCCGGGATCCGCATCCTGGAACGAGGCGATCATCGAGAAGATGGGTACGCCGTTCTGGTATGCCTGGGCACGGCGTGTCGAGAATGAGCGCCCGTCATGAATACGATCGACCGAGATCGTGATGCCCTGACTCGCATCGCCGGGGCGCAGGAAGTATCCATGCATCGAGTGCACCGCCCGATCTTCGGGAAGGGTGCGTTCCGCAGCGAGGAGCGCCTGGGCGAGAACCTGTCCACCGTAGATCCGCCCGCTGGGCATCGGGTGCGACGAACCGGTGAAGATGTCCTCGGTGGTCCGTGCCTGGGTCGAATCGAGATCGAGGACCTCGAGCAGTCGCTCGACGGTCTGGATGGCGTGTTCTTCCGCGCTCATGGATTCCTCTCCGCGCCCCGGGACGCCGCTCCGTTGGTAGTTTAGAACGCGTGCCGCATCACCTTCTCCTCGCCGACGCCGACACGGCGAAAGACGTTCTGACATTCGTGGGGCGAGCCGCCAGAATCAGCGACGAGGGCGTACGACTGCAGGCGACGGGGGGAGTCCTCGCGCTCACGACGGCGGCCCTGGCACCACACGGTCTGTTCGATCAGACGCCGACGATCCTCGCGATGCGCATCGTCCATGCCGACCCCGAACTCGAGTGCGATGTCGTCGTCGACCAGCTCACGCAGACCGACGGCCCCGATCGCCTGACCCTCCCGGATACGGGCCTCTCTCCGGCCTGGGCCGGCATCGCTCCGCCTCGCGGTCCATGGGAACGGTCAGCCGTCCTCGACGCCTCGACGCTGGCCCGACGAGCACAGTGGGGCATTTCCGCCGTCGCCCGAGGCGCGACGCCGGGCGCCGGAGAAGAAGCCGTGCGGGCGCTGCGTGCCGCGATCTGGGGTGAGCCGGACGAGGAGCTCGAGGGTCTGCCGAGAGGGGTCGCCTTCGCCGCGGACGCGATGGGTTTCATCTCCGGCGAGGAGCAGGTATCGGTGACTCGATCCGGGCGATGGACGCGACTCGCCTTCCGGCGCGGGCATGTGCTCTCTCGGGGACCGGTCGCCTCTGGCCTCACGAGCGTGCGTCAGACCGGCGTGCTCGACTGACGCGAAGCGCGCAGGCGCCCCCGGGACGCGACCGGCACGACTAGGAGCGCGACGATCCTGCTCACCAGAGCACTGATTCCCCCCAGCACGAGCACGATCCCGAGAACATCGAGGAGCGGGAAAAGCCAGAGGTCGAATACCCAGTACTGCCATTCGACCGATCCTCCGAGCAATGCCGGTGCGAGCGGGACGAACAGGCCCGCCACGATGACGAGCGTCAGCGGGACCAGACGAAGCCAGACGCGTGGTCTTCGCGCGGCGCGTCTCCGCGCCGCCCACCGCGGAGCACGAAGTGCGGTCACCAGGAGAAGGATCAGAGCGAGCACGGCGAGAGCCGACAGGATCCCGTTGACGATGTTCAGCGGATTCTCATACGGCTTCGCCGCCACCCCGTCGGCACCGACGATCAGGTTCTGCACCAGCTCGCCGGGAGAGCCGACGCCGTTCGTCAGCACCACTGCCGCTCGGCCCGTCTCGGGAACGAATGCCATCGAACCGGTGAACGTGGCCAATGTGCCGCCGTGGGAGACGAAGCCGGGGGCGTCACCTCCGCCCGGAGCGGCGCGTTGCCAGCCGAGGGCGTAGGACTCCGCGCCCGGCTGAGAGACATGGAGCTCTTCGAGCAGTATGCGATCCAGGACGCCCGCTCCGACCTCGCCCTGCTGGAACCGAAGCCACCGCACCATGTCGGCGAGCGTCGACACCACACCTCCGTTCCCCCCGCAGCGTCCGGGCATCTCCGGCATGACGTAAGCGAGTCCGAGCACGACGGAGAAGCCGGGGGCAAGTCGTTCGACCGCCTGATCGCAGGCATCGACGCTCCGTGTGTCGAGCATGCCGAGCGGGACGAAGAGGCGCTGTCGGAGGAAGTCGTCCAGCGACTGGCCGGAGACGACTTCGACGACGCGCGCCGCGATCGAGTAATTGGTGTTGTGATACTCGAATCGGGCGCCGGGCTCGGCCACCAGCCGCCGATCACGGAGCTCGGCCACGACCGCCTCGGTCGTCCGTGGTGAGGGGAGCGCGAACTCGGGGTTGGTTCGCAGCGAGAGTCCGGAGGTGTGCGACAGCAACTGCCGTATCGTGACCTCCTCATAGCGCTCGTCGGCCATGGTGAACTCCGGCAGTCTGTCGATCACCCGGTCGTCGAGCGCGATCTTCCTGTCCTGAACGAGCAGCATGACCGCCGTGGCCGTCATCGACTTGCTCATCGAAGCGATCCGAAACAGCGTGTGCGGGGTGATCGTGCGTCCGTCCCCATCCCGACCGCGCACGATCAGCTCGACGCCTCCGTCGGAGACCACCGCCGCAGCTATGCCCGGTGTCGCGAACGCATCCACGTAGGCCTGCACGGTGGCGTCGGAGGAGAGTGGGGCGGAAGTCGCGGCGGCGGGAACGGCGGTGCCCGGGATCAGAACTGACAGGAGACCGAGAACGGGGAGGAGGCGCACGAGCCCACAGTAGGGACGAACATCGAGCGATTCGAGTGACGCACACACTTCCTCGGGGTAGCCCGAACAGGCAGGAGGGATCCCCGGAACGGCATCATCCGGAAAGCTGGAACCGGCGCTCTCGGAACGCGCCTCAGCCCGCGAGTGCCGCTGCCCGCCCCGCCGTCCGTCCCGAGAACAGGCAACCGCCGAGGAACGTGCCTTCGAGGGCCCGGTAGCCGTGCACGCCCCCGCCACCGAAGCCGCTCGCCTCGCCTGCCGCATAGAGCCCCGGGATCGGCTCTCCGGCCGCGTTCAGAGCGCGGCCCTCGAGGTCGGTGTTGATTCCGCCCAGAGACTTCCGCGTGAGCACGTGCAGCTTCACGGCGACGAGCGGTCCGGCCGCAGGATCCTGGAGACGATGCGGTGCGGCGGTACGGATCAGTCTGTCGCCCCGGTAGCTGCGCATCGATCGGAGCATCCCGATCTGCGCATCCTTCGTGAAGTCGTTCTGCATCTCGCGGTCGCGGGCGAGCACCTCGCGCCGGACGTTGTCGATGTCGAGGAGCTCTCCGCCCGGATGCCGCTGCATCTGTTCGAGCAGCGTTTCCAGGTCGTTCTCCACGATGAAGTCCTCGCCCTCGTCGAGAAACGACTGCACAGGCCCGGTCGGTCCCTTGGCCAGGCGCGATCTCACCAGGAGACCGACGTCCTTGCCGGTGAGATCGGGATTCTGCTCGCTGCCGGAAAGTGCGAATTCCTTCTCGACGATCTGGCGTGACGTGACGAACCAGGAATGGTCGTGACCGGTCGTGCGCAGGTGCTCCAGCGTTCCGAGGGTGTCGAATCCGGGAAACAGGGGGACGGGGAGTCGTTTACCGGTCGCGTCGAGCCAGAGTGAGGAGGGGCCGGGGAGGATGCGGATGCCGTGTGACGGCCACACCGGGTCCCAGTTCGTGATGCCTTCGACGTAGTGCCACATGCGGTCGCCATTGATCAGCCGGGCGCCGGCAGCTTCGCTCACACCGTGCATCGATCCGTCGACGTATGCCGGTACCCCGGTGAGCATGTGCTCCGGCGCGGTACCGAGGCGCGCCGGCCACGCTGCGCGGACGAGGTCGTGGTTGCCTCCGATGCCGCCCGACGAGACGATGGTCGCCGTCGCAGTGATCTCGAACTCGCCGATGACGTCGCGGGAGGACGGCACACCGCGGCTGGAGCCGCTCGTCGCGAGGACGTCGCCTCGTGCTCCGGTGACGGTCCCGTCTGCGGCGAGCAGTTCCGTCACGCGGTGGCGGGGGAGGACCGTGAGCCGTCCCTCCCGCTCGCCCTGTTCGACAGCCGCTGCGAAAGGGGCCACGATCCCCGGACCGGTACCCCAGGTGATGTGGAAGCGCGGGACGGAGTTGCCGGGACCGGTGGCGCCGTACCCGCCGCGCTCCGCCCAACCCACGACGGGGAAGAAGCCGACACCGCGTTCTCTCAGCCATGCGCGCTTCTCGCCGGCGGCGAACTGCAGGTAGGCCTCGGCCCAGCGACGAGGCCATTCGTCCTCCGGCCGATCGAAGTCGGCGTTTCCGAACCAGTCCTGAGTGGCGAGTTCCAGGGAGTCCTTGATGCCGAAGCGCCGCTGCTCGGGGGAGTCGATGAAGAAGAGACCGCCGAAGGACCACCACGCCTGTCCACCGAGGTTCGTGCGTGGCTCCTGGTCGACGACGATCACGCGTCTCCCACCCGCGAGCGCTTCTGCGGCGGCCACCAGGCCGGCCAACCCCCATCCGATCACCAGGACGTCTGTGGACAGGGGCGTTGTCGTCATGAGTTCTCCGTTGATTCCTGACGTGAGCGGGTCTCGAGCGTGGGACGGCCGCCGGGGCCGGGGCCGATGCCGGAAGGCTCGAGTGTGTTCACCATGGCATAGGCCGCGCGCTCCAGGTAGTCCCACAGCGTCGTTTCGTGCAGAGGAGACAACTGCGCCTCGTCCACTGCCGTCCTCATGTGACGAAGCCAACGATCGCGGGCATCGGCGTCGATGTGGAAGGGCATGTGTCGCATGCGGAGTCGCGGGTGCCCTCGCGTCTCGCCATAGGTCGTCGGCCCTCCCCAGTACTGCTCGAGGAACATCCGGAGCCGATCCTCCGCCGGTCCGAGATCCTCCTCGGGGTACATCGGCTTCATCACGGGGTCGAGCGCGACCTCGCGGTAGAACACCGAGACGATCTTCCGAAAGGTCTCATGCCCGCCGATCTCGTCGTAGAACGTCACTTCTGAGGGCTCCCGTCATCATTCGGCTTCTTGCGGCGCCAGATCCCACGATCGGGGATGATCGGCACGCCCGTGACCGC
Organism: Microbacterium sp. UBA3486; assembly: GCF_002377845.1. Lineage (NCBI taxonomy): Bacteria > Bacillati > Actinomycetota > Actinomycetes > Micrococcales > Microbacteriaceae > Microbacterium > Microbacterium sp. UBA3486. Next base: position 114,128 of record NZ_DFQP01000039.1, on the reverse strand, counting down.
GTTCGGACGGGTCCTGGGTGGGTTCGCTCCTCGTACCCGACGGGCGCCGTCGAGCCCCGTCGGCACGACGTCGACCATCCGGGGCACGCCGATCTCCTTCTCGAGGAGCGCGGCACGCAAGCGACGACGCAGCTCTTGGGCCACGTCGTCCTTCGCGTTCGCACGGGCCTTGATGACGATGCGGACGACGAGCGCATCGCCGTCGATGGATTCGAGTCCCCACAGCTCCGGTTTCTCGATGATGCGGGTGCGCCACTTCGGATCTTTCGACAGCCCTTGCGCGGTCTCGAGCATGATGTGCTCGACCTGGTCGAGGTCGGAGTCCGCCGGCACCCCGATGTCGATGATGGAGCGTGCCCATCCCTGTGACATGTTGCCGATGCGGGTGACCTCGCCGTTGCGCACGTACCAGAGGGTTCCGTTGACGTCGCGCACCTGCGTGATGCGCACGCTGACGTACTCGACCACACCGCTCGCGAGACCGAGGTCGACCACATCGCCGATACCGATCTGGTCCTCCGCGACGATGAACATCCCGTTGAGCACGTCCTTGACGATGTTCTGGGCGCCGAAACCGAGGCCGGCACCGACGGCGGCGGTGAGGAGGGTCAGCGAGCCGAGGAGCGTCGGGTTGAGGGCGTTCACGATGAGGACGATCGCGATCACGACGAGCATCACATTGACGATGTTCTGCAGGATCGTCCCGAGGGTGCGGGTGCGCTGCACCAGTCGCATGTCGGCAAGTGGCGAGCGCTCGAGCGCCTGTGTGTCGTCGACGGACGCCTTGTTCTTGGCGCTGTCGACGATGCGGTGCACCACGCGCCGGATGACGACGCGAAGCACGAGGCCGATCACCACGCACGACACGATGATGATCGCGACGGCGAGCACCTTCATGCCGGCAGCTCCGAGCCAGCCGAGCAGCGCCGTCACCCAGTCGGGAAGCGGCACGGGGTCGGGGGGAGTGGTCGTCGTGGAGGAGATCATCATCACCCCCGATCCTAGCGATCAGGCCTCTGCGCTGGCTGGGTGGTGGATGCCGCACGCGAAACGGAGACCACCTGCCCCGGGAGCGGTGCGTCCTCGTCGAACGCGCCGTTCGCGGGGCAGATGGCCTCCGATTCGGTTACTACTCCGGTATCAGTCCTCGGCGTCGCGCGCCTGCGCAGCGAGCGCCCGTTCGACATCGGCCAGATTCTCGAGCACGAGTCGGCGCAGTGCCGGTGCAGCGTCCTGGTGGGCGGCCAGCCAGCCGCGGGTCGCGTCGCGGAGGGCGATGTCGGCCAGGGCCGTCGGGAAGAGCCCGACGATCAGGTACTGCGCGATCTGATAGGTGCGCGACTCCCAGACGGGGAGCAGCATGTCGAAGTACGCGGGGACGAACTCGCTCAGCGCCGCTGCTCCGGACGGGTGCGTGAAGCCGAGTGCCGCCGAGCGGACGATCGTGTTCGGGGCGTCATCGCGCTCGATGAGCGACGCCCATGCGGCCTTCTTCGACGCCGAGTCCGGGAGAGAGGCGCGGGCCTGTGCCGCGAACTCCCCGCCCTTGGCGGTGTTGTCCGCGGCGAGAGCGGCATCGATGGTCGCGGCATCCGTCGCGCCGATCGTGGCGAGGCCCACGAGGAGCTGCCAGTTCAGGTCGGCATCGATCTCGAGCCCGGGCAGGGTGTCCTCGCCGGAGCGCAGACGCCCGACGATGCCGGCATGCTCCGGGGTGACCAGCGCGTTGGCGAAGGCGGTGACGAACTGCAGCTGACTGTCGCTGCCCGGCTCGGCGGACTCCGCGAGACTCCACAGGCCGTCGGCGATCTTCAGCCGCGCCGCCTCGCGGTCGGCCGACGTGACGTACAGCGTCGCCGCAGTGCGCAGCTGGGCGAGTGTGGTGCGCACCGTCGTCGACTCGGTCTCGCGACCGATGTTCCCCAGCACGAGGTCGAGGTACTCCGACGCGCCGGTCTCCGCATCGCGGGTCTGATCCCACGCGGCACCCCAGACGAGCGAGCGGGCGAGCGGGTCGTGGATGTCGGCGAGGTGCGCGATCGCGGTGGCGAGCGACTTCTCGTCGAGGCGGATCTTCGCGTAGGCGAGATCGTTGTCGTTGAGCAGCACGAGGTCGGGCCGGGCGAGCCCCTGCAGCTCGGGCACCTCGGTGCGGTCGCCGTCGACGTCGACCTCGAGGTAGTGCGTGCGCGTGAGCGAACCGTCGGTCAGCGTGTAGAAGCCGATTCCGAGCCGGTGCGGGCGAATCGTCGGGTAGTCCGCCGGCGCGGTCTGCGTGATCGCGAAGCGCGAGATCTTTCCATCGTGGTCCTCTGCGATGACCGGCTCGAGCGTGTTCACGCCGGCGGTCTCCAGCCACTTCTTCGACCAGGAACTGAGGTCGCGGCCGCTGGTGGCTTCCAGCTCCGAGAGCAGGTCGCTCAGCTCGGTGTTGCCCCAGGAGTGCTTCTGGAAGTACTGCGACACGCCCGCGAAGAACGCCTCGATGCCGACCCAGGCGGCGAGCTGCTTCAGGACGGAACCGCCCTTGGCGTATGTGATGCCGTCGAAGTTCACCTGCACGTCTTCGAGGTCGTTGATCTCGGCGACGATCGGGTGAGTGGACGGGAGCTGGTCCTGGCGGTAGGCCCAGGTCTTCTCCATGGCGTTGAACGTGGTCCACGCCTCGGTCCACTCGGTGGCCTCGGCGGTGGCGATGGTCGACGCCCACTCGGCGAACGACTCGTTCAGCCAGAGGTCGTTCCACCACTTCATGGTGACGAGGTCACCGAACCACATGTGGGCGAGCTCGTGCAGGATCGTGACGACGCGGCGCTCCTTGACGGCATCCGTCACCTTGCTGCGGAAGACATAGGTCTCGGTGAAGGTGACCGCTCCCGCGTTCTCCATGGCGCCGGCGTTGAACTCCGGCACGAAGAGCTGGTCGTACTTGGCGAACGGGTACGGCACGCCGAACTTCGACTCGAAGTAGGCGAAGCCCTCGCGCGTCTTGTCGAAGATGTAGTCGGCGTCGAGGTGCTGCCACAGGCTCTTGCGGCCGTACACGCCCAGCGGGATGACACGGCCGGAGGCGCTCGTGAGCTCCGAGAACGTCGATTCATACGGTCCGGCGACGAGGGCGGTGATGTACGACGAGATGCGCGGGGTCGGCTCGAAGCCCCAGGTGGCGGTGACGTCGTCGTCGTGCACGATGGGCTCGGGCGTGGGGGAGTTGGAGACGACCTTCCACGCCGCAGGTGCCGTCACGGTGAACTGGAACGTCGCCTTGAGGTCGGGCTGCTCGAAGACCGCGAACACGCGGCGCGAGTCGGGCACCTCGAACTGGGAGTAGAGGTATACCTCGCCGTCGACGGGGTCGACGAAGCGGTGCAGTCCTTCTCCGGTGTTGGTGTATTCGCAGTCGGCGTCCACGACGAGGACGTTCTCGGCCTGCAGCCCGGTGAGCGCGATGCGCGAGTCGGCGAAGACCTCGTTCGGGTCCAACTGCTCGCCGTTGAGCGAGATCTCACGCACCTCGCGAGCGATGAGGTCGATGAAGGTGAAGCCCTCCGGCGTCGCGGTGAAGCGCACCACGCTGCGGGAGCCGAACACTTCGGCGCCCTTGGTCAGATCGAGGGCGACTTCATAGGACTGAGTGTCGATGACGTCGCGGCGCTCCTGCGCTTCGATGCGGGTGAGGTTCTCTCCAGGCACAGCTGTACTCCCAGGGGTGAGGGGATGTCACCGGGGCTGGGCGCAGTTGGCGCCGACGGCAACCCTGACAGCCTACGCCAGTGCGACGGATGCCCTCTCGCAGCGACGAAGGAACGGAAACGGATAGAAACGGTCGCTGTGCGCACGCCCGCACTCCGCCGAGGTGGGAGGATGGAGGGGTGACTGCGATCGAGCCGAATGTCGTTCCCTTTGCTTCGCCTGCTGCCTCCGGCGGTGCGCCCTTCGTGACCACGCCGGTCGCCTACGACGCGATCCTTCTCGCCGGATTCGGCGGGCCGGAGGGTCAGGAAGACGTGATCCCGTTCCTCCGGAATGTGACGCGCGGGCGCGGTATCCCGGACGAACGACTCGAAGAGGTTGCTCACCACTATCGTCACTTCGGCGGAGTGAGCCCGATCAACGGGCAGAACCGTGTGCTCAAGCAGGCGCTCGAGAACGCCCTGATCGAGCGAGGCATCATGCTCCCCGTCTACTGGGGGAACCGCAACTGGGCCCCGTACCTGGAAGAGGTCGTCACCGAGGCGTCGGACAACGGTCACAACACGATCCTGGCTTTCGCCACCAGCGCATACAGTTCGTTCTCCAGTTGCCGCCAATATCGCGAGGACTTCGCACGCATCCTCGAGGAGACGGGCCTGGGCGAGACCGTGACGATCGACAAGATCCGTCCCTTCTACGATCACCCGGGGTTCGTCGAAGCGTTCGAGACCGGCGTGCGGGAGGCTGTCGAAGGCTTCCTCGCCGAGGGCATCGCCGCAGCCGACATCCAGATCCTCTTCTCGACGCACAGCATCCCGACGGCCGATGCCGAGCGCTCCGGTGCACGGGACATCGACTGGGGCGAAGGCGGTGCGTACGCCGCACAGCATCTCGCCGTCGCCGCCTGGGTGATGGACCGCGTGCGGCAGACCGTTCCGGCATCCGCCGATGTGTCCTGGGAACTCGTCTACCAGTCCCGCTCCGGCCCCGCCTCGCAGCCGTGGCTCGAGCCCGATGTGTGCGACGTGATCGGCGAGCTGCCCGAGCGCGGTCGCAAGGCCGTCGCCGTCGTACCGGTGGGCTTCATGAGCGATCACATGGAGGTCCTGTGGGATCTCGACACCGAAGCGGCCGAAGCCGCGGAGGAGGCGGGCCTCGCGTTCACGCGCACACCCACCCCGGGCGTGTCGCCGGCGTTCGTGACGGGCATCGTCGACCTGATCGAAGAGCGTCTCCAGGGACGCCCCAACGAAGAGCGCGCGCATGTCACGTCCCTCCCGGGAGGTTTCGACGTGTGCCGTCCCGGGTGCTGTGAGAACATCCGCGCGGGCTTCAAGCCGGCCGCGGCCGGTGTCGCCCCGTGACCTCTCGGTGATGCACGTGCACTTCTAGGATGGGAGTCATGCGCATCCACATCGCCACCGACCACGCGGGCCTCGACTTCTCCACCCAGCTGCAGGGACATCTGCGCGCAGCCGGACACGAGGTCGTCGATCACGGTCCGATCGAGTACGACGCGATCGACGACTACCCCGCGTTCTGCATCCGCGCGGCTCAGGCGGTCATCGGCGATCAGCGGGCGGGCGTCGAAGCTCTGGGTGTGGTCTTCGGAGGTTCCGGAAACGGCGAGCAGATCGCTGCGAACAAGGTGGAAGGCGTCCGTGCCGCACTCGTGTGGAACCTCTCGACGGCAGAACTGGCCCGCGAGCACAACGACGCCAACGTGATCTCCATCGGCGCACGACAGCACACCTACGACGAGGTCACCTCGTTCATCGACCGTTTCATCGAGACGCCGTTCTCCGGAGACGAGCGCCACGTGCGGCGCATCGGCCAGATCGCGGACTTCGAACGCGACGGCTCCCTGCTCCCGGACCCGCGGGCCTGAGATGCCCGAGGGTCATTCCGTCCACCGGATCGCTCGTCAGTTCGACCGCAACTTCGTCGGCAAGACGCTGAGCGCCTCCAGCCCGCAGGGCCGGTTCGCCGAAGGTGCCGCGGTCCTCGACGGGCGCGCGGCGGTGAGCGTGCAGGCCGTCGGCAAGCAGATGTTCCTCGAGACGGAAGGCGATCTGTGGCTCCGCGTGCACCTCGGTCTGTACGGGGCGTGGGATTTCGCGGGCGAGATCCTCGTCGACCCGACCATCGCCTCGGCGAACGGGCGGATGGGCCAGACCAACCAGCGGGGTACCGTCCTCGACGAGCCGATCCTCGACGAGCCGATCCTCGATGATGCGGGGGAGAACTCGCTGGCGTCGATCGGAGCCCCTCGACGCACCCGGGTGCATGTGCGCATGTCGGAGCAGACGAAGGGCCTCGCCGACGAGGGGATGGAGTGGCCTCCTCCTGTCGTCGGGCAGGTGCGCCTTCGCCTGATGACCGACATCACCGCAGCCGACCTCCGAGGACCGACCGCCTGTGTGCTGCAGACGCCCGAAGAGATGCTCGCCACCGTCGCCAAGCTGGGGCCCGATCCGCTCGTCGGCGATCCGGTCGAGAACGAAGAGCGGTTCGTCCGGGCGGTCCGGAAGAAGCCGACGGTCATCGCACTCCTGCTCATGGACCAGTCGGTCGTGAGCGGCATCGGGAACGTGTACCGGGCCGAGATGCTGTTCCGGCAGCGGCTGAATCCGCACACACCTGGTCGGGATGTGCCCGAAGACGTCGTGCGTGCGCTCTGGAACGATTGGGTGCGGCTGCTCGCCGTCGGTGTGGAGACCGGGCAGATGATGACGATGGACGGTCTCACCGGTGCGGACTATCGAGCGGCGATGGCAAACCGCGACGACCGCCACTGGGTGTATCACCGCGCGGGGCTTCCGTGCCGCATCTGCGGGACGGAGATCGCCCTCGAGGAGATCGGCGCGCGCAAGCTCTACTGGTGCCCCCGTTGTCAGGCCTGACCACGCACCTGCCACCGCCATCCGTTCTAGGCTGATCGAATGCGACAGAATCCCAGCTTCACGCTGGCCGACGTGACCGAGATCCGCCGAGTGATCGAGGCGAATCCGTGGGCGACGATCATGAGCGCGGGCGATGACGGACTCGTCGCCTCTCACTACGCCGTTCTCCTCGACGAATCGCGCGACGACCTGACCGTCGTCGGGCACGTCGGCCGTCCGGACGATCTCATCCACGGCATGGGCCGGCGAGAGATGCTCGCGGTGTTCCAGGGTCCACACGGTTACGTGTCTCCGGGCTGGTACGGCGATGTCGCCGCCGTGCCGACGTGGAACTACACCGCCGTGCATCTGGCCGGCGTGCCCGAGATCCTCACGGACGAAGAGAACCTCGTCGTCCTCGACCGGCTGGTGGAGCGATTCGAATCGCGGATGCCCGAACCGAGGCGTATGTGGGAGCGTCCGAATGACCCGGGATACATCGAGCGGCTCGCTTCGGGGACTGTCGGCTTCCGGTTGACGCCGACCCGCGTCGTCGCCAAGAGGAAACTCAGTCAGAACAAGCCGCCGGAGACGATCGAGACGGTGATCGCCGCGCTGTCGACCGACGGACCGTATTCCAACCCGGCTCTCGCCGCGGAGATGCGGCGCGCACAGGACGCGCGCCGAGGAGGACGACAGCAGTGACAGAACGCGGAGCGGCGATCGACACCATCACGGCCGTGCGGATCGCGGGCCCCGGGCGTGAATTCCTGATGGATGACGAGCCCGTGGACATCTTCATCGCCGACGGGCGCATCGTCGACATTGCGCCGACCGGTGCATTGCCGGCGCGGGGCGAGGTCATCCGCGGTGATGGCGCCTGGGCCGTTCCGGGGCTCTGGGACAACCACGTGCACACGGTGCAATGGGCTCTGGCATCGGAACGAGCGCCGCTCGGTCACCTGGAATCCGCCGCCGCTGCCGCCGCGGCGATGAGCGGTGTGGCCCCGTTGCCGGATGGACGTCGTGTCGGCACCGGTTTCCGTGACGCCCTGTGGTCGGATCGGCCCTCACTCGACCTCCTGGACGCGGCGACCGGGGACATCCCGACCTACCTCATCAATGCCGACGTCCACAGCGTCTGGCTCAACCGCGCGGCACTCGCTCGTGAGGGGTTCCGGAGCGATGACGGCATGCTCCGCGAGACCGACGCCTTCGAGATCTCGCGGCGCCTCAACGCGGTTGACGCCGCCCATGGCGACCGCGCGATGATGCGCGCTGGAGAGCAGGCCGCCACGCGCGGCATCACCGGCCTGGTCGACTTCGACATGGCGTGGAGTGCGGAAGCCTGGCCCCGACGGGTCCAGGCCGGCTTCGCCTGGCACCGTGTCGAGTTCGCGGTCTACCCCTTCGACCTCGACCGTGCGATCGGCGCCGGGTTGCGCACGGGAGAACTCCGCGAGGAGCACGACGTTCCGACACCGGGTAGAGGCCTGGTCCACGTCGGGCCGCTGAAGATCATCACCGACGGTTCGCTGGGCACGCGAACCGCCGCCTGCTCGCACTCCTATCCCGGTGACCCCGACAACTTCGGGATGCTCACCGTGCCTTCCGATGAACTCGTCGCGCTCCTGACCCGGGCGACAGGCGCTGGTCTGGGCGTGGCCGTGCATGCGATCGGCGACCGGGCGATCACCTCGGCGCTCGACGCCTTCACCACCACGGGCGCCGTCGGGTCGATCGAGCATGTGCAACTCGTCCGACACAGCGATCTCGCGCGGTTCGCGCGCCTCGGGGTGGTCGCCAGCGTCCAGCCGCAGCACGCCGTGGATGACCGTGATCTGGTGGATCACCACTGGGCGGAGCAGACCGCGATCGGCTATCCACTGGCATCGCTGCGCGACGCCGGCGTGCACCTGCGTTTCGGATCCGATGCTCCCGTCGCCGAGCTCGACCCCTGGCACGCCATCGCGGCTGCGGTATCGCGCACCGACGACGCGCGGGAACCCTGGCATCCGGAAGAACGGATCACGATCGACCAGGCGCTCGAGGCGAGCGTGCGTTCGTCGGTGCGTCCGGGCGAGCCCGCCGACATCGCCCTCTGCGCCGCAGATCCTCGCACGGCGACAGGGGCGGACCTGCGATCCATGCCCGTTCGCTCCACGATTCTGGCCGGATACGTCACCCACATGGGCTGATCTTCCGCACGCACGAAGCGCGCACGAAGAAGGGGCGATCCTCGGAGAACCGAGGATCGCCCCTTGCTGTGCCGATCAGATCAGGCGGCGATGTGCGAGACCAGGAACCAGCGGTCCTTCTCGAGGCCGCGCTGGATCTCGATCGCGACGTCCTGGCTGGTGAGGTCGACCTCGTCGAGGCCGTCGACGGCGGCCTTGACGTCGACGAGGATCGCGTCGATGTCAGAGATGACGGCGCGGATCAGTTCGTCCGACTGGGCGAAGCCGGCCGCGACGGAGGTGGTTCCCGCCTTGTCGGCGACTGCGTTGACGCGAGCGTCGATCGGCAGACCGAGCGCGACGATCCGCTCTGCGGCGGTGTCTGCGAAGTCACCGGCGTGAGCGACGATCGTGTCGAGCAACTCGTGGACGCCGATGAAGTTGGCGCCGCGGACATGCCAGTGTGCCTGCTTGCCGTTGATCGTCAGCGCCTGGAGGCCGAGCACGACAGGGGAGAGGAACTGGGCCGCCCCTGCAGCCACGGTCGGGTCGATGGCGGTGGTGGAAACGGTCTGTGCCTTGCTCATCTTGTGCTCCTCTGGAACGGGTTCTCGTATCTGATGAAGACAACGCTACTCAGCCTCATACATTCCGCAAGCAAGCTGAGGCTCGGCTCACTTCCGCGTGATTCCGGGGAAGTGAGGGTAGTCTCGCCTCATGAGCATCGCGTCCGGAGCCTCTGTCCTCGCCCTGCCGAACAGCACACCGTCGATCGACGCGACGGCTTTCGTCGCAGACGGGGCGCGCATCATCGGTGAAGTCTCCCTCGCCGCCGGTTCCAGCGTCTGGTACAACGCCGTGCTTCGTGGCGACTCGGCCGGGATCGTCATCGGTCCCGGCTCGAACGTGCAGGACAACGTCTCGGTGCATGTGGATGCCGGACACCCGGTCGTGATCGGTGCCAAGGTATCGGTCGGACACAATGCGGTCGTCCATGGCTGCACGATCGGCGACGGCACGCTGGTCGGCATGGGATCGGTGATCCTCAGCGGTGCGGTGATCGGTGAAGGCTGCCTCGTCGCCGGAGGCGCCGTCGTACTCGGCGGGACGGAGATCCCCGCCGGTTCCCTCGTCGCCGGTGTTCCCGCGAAGGTGCGTCGGGCACTCAGTGACGAGGAGCGTGCGGGACTCATCGCCAACGCCGACATCTATCTGGGGCACTCGCAGACGCACTCATCGGCTACCTCGGCCTGAGGGCCCCGGCCGCTAGGCTGGGAGGAGTACGGGGCGGTGGCCAAGCTGGTTAAGGCAGTGGGCTCATAACCCAACGATCGCGGGTTCAAGTCCCGCCCGCCCTACTCCTCAGCCACGACCGCTCCCGGGTTCCCTCCGCCCGAGCAACAGCCGGCATTGCCGCGGCGAGACGAACGGATCCAACCGCTGCATCTTGAGCGGCCCGTCGCTGAGCTGGAGCACATCGCGGACGAGCTGGGCGTGAACGTCGCAGACGAGTGCCTGATCCTCCGCCAACAGCCCTTGATAGCGGCACGGAGCCAAGTCGAAGCGCAGCGCCGCTTCATCGACGACGGGGTCCAGACCGGCGTCGTCGAGGTGTTCGTAGAGGACGTCGACCTGACGCAGGGCGTCCTCCTCGAGCGCAGTCGGGGCATCGTCCGTCACGGCTCGGAGCATCCGCCCCCGCTTGCTCGCCCCGTCGACGCGCGAGCGCGTGACGGTGTTCGATGTCACTTCGCGCACAGGATGGAAGACGACGGACGGACGCCCTCGACCGCCGGACCTTCGTGTCTCACTGCGGATCAGCCCCTCGTCCTCCAACACCCGCAGATGATCCCGGACGGTGTTCAGCGGGATGCCGCTCTCCTCGGCGAGCGCGCCGGCGCGCCGGCCGGGCGCCTGTTGTATGGCGTGCAGCAGCTGGAGTCGACGCGGCTGAGTGAGTCCTCGGAAGTCATGGGCGCGACGGGGCATGTGGCGAGGATAGGCGGGCGCGAACAGTCCTGGGCTCCTTTCCACCGGAAATAACCCGGTGAAAGACCCGGCGCGTACCCTCGCCGCGGGAAAGGGTGGGAGAACCATGACGATGAAGAGAAGGGAAGTCATGAAACTCTCAACGGAGTCCGAGGCGGTCGTGCGTGCGACCGCGGGAGTCGTCGCGCAGCATGCGGACGAGATCACGACGCTGTTCTACCGCGAGATGTTCGCCGCACATCCGGAACTGCTCCGTGTGTTCAATCGTGCAAACCAGGCGATAGGCGAGCAGCCCAAGGCGCTGGCCGCATCGGTGGTTGCGTTCGCCGTCCACCTCATCGACCCCGAGGCCCCCGATTTCACGCCCGTCATGCGCCGGATCGCTCACAAGCACGTCTCCCTGGGCATACAGGCACGCCAGTACACGATCGTCGGGCACCACCTCCTCGACGCTGTCCAGACGGTCCTGGGCGATGCCGTCACCCCCGAGATCAGAGCCGCCTGGGACGAGGTCTATTGGCTCTTCGGATGCTCGCTCATCGCGGAGGAGGCGAAGCTCTACGCGCAGGGCGGAACCGATCCCGAGCAGCCGTGGCGCACACACCGCGTCGTGGAGCGCGTGGTGGAGTCCGACGACGTCATCTCCCTCCTCCTCGCTCCCGTGGAGGGGGCAGTGGCCTCGCACCGCACCGGCCAGTACGTCGCCATCGCCGTCGACCTGCCGGATGGCTCCCGACAGCCACGCCAATACACGATCTCCTCCGGGCCGCGAGGCGATTCGCTGCGGGTGACGGTGAAGCGGGTACGCGGTGAGGGCGGCCTGCCCGACGGCCTGGTGTCGACCTGGCTGCATGAGCACGCGCATCCCGGAACAGTGCTCGACGTATCGCAGCCGGCAGGCGATGTCGTGCTCGACGACGACGAGCACCCGCTGATCCTGGTGTCGGCGGGTATCGGCATCACTCCGATCGCTGCGATCGTCGAGGACCTGTCGCGACGTTCTCCCGGCCGCACTGTGCGGCTCTTCCATGCGGACCGCGCCCACGACACGCACGCGCTGTATCCCTCACTTCGTCGTCAGGTGCTCGCGATGGACGACGCCAGGGCACAGAACTGGTACGCGAAGGACGCAGACGGGGCCCCGACCCTGCATCCCGCTCTTCCGGGCAGGATGGACCTCACCGATGTGGAGCTGCCGGACGACGCGGTCGTGTTCATGTGCGGACCGCTCGAGTTCATGCGGAACGCGAGAGCGACCCTTCTGCGCCGAGGAGTGCCTGCTGAGCGGATCGCCTACGAGGTCTTCGGCCCCGATCTCTGGCTGCAGCAGCCCGCGACCGACGCCGCCTGAGGTCTCCGCACACAGGAGGGGAGGGGAACGGGCGCGCGGATGTCAAGCCCCTCCTCGGCGGTGCCGCACCACGCCATGCTTTCGATGTGCGGCACCGCGCCGCAGAACGGGAGGCACCATGAGCATCGGCAGCGGAATCGCGCTCTTCGTGATCGGGGCGATCCTCGTCTTCGCGATCAACGTCGACGTTCCCTGGGTCGACCTCGACATGGTCGGCTACATCCTGATGGGGGCCGGCGTGGTCGTCTTCCTCATCGGCATCGTGCTGCTCGCACGTCGGCGTCGCACCGAGACGGTGTCGCGCACCTTCGTCGATCCCGCCACCGGAGAGCCGACGACGCGTCGCTCCGTGAGCACCAGCGGCGACGAAGCGGTGTGAGCCCAGCCGCTGACGGCGTCCAGCTCGGAGGGTGTCGGGCGCCGTCAGTCGGCGGTGACGCTCTCGAGATGTTCCTCGACGAGCGTGATGCCACCGCTCGAACTCGCGGAATGAGCCAGCTCTTCGATCCACCTTCTGCTCAGCTCCGGCGTCTGTGCGTCCTGGAAGACGAAGCGGAGCGGGATCGAGGGATGCAGCCACAGGGTGGAACGTCCGGGCGCATCGCCGTCCGGGTGCCGCCACGAGAGGGTGAAGCTCTCGTTACGACGGAGCTTGGTGGCGATGACCACTTTGAGATGCGCGAGCGCGCGGTCATCGATGTGGATGGGAGTCTTCGCGTCGCCGTAGTAGAGGCTTCCCATCAGCGTGGGGACGATTCGTGGGGGTGGCGCGCGTGGACCATGGTTCTCCTCGGGGGCGTGCTCGCAGGACCGAGGTCCGGGACACTCGAACTCTAACCGCAGATCGCTCCGACGCCCCGCGCTCGCCCCCGACCCGCCGAGCGACGCGAAGAGAATATTCGTTCCCTGTCAGGTCGATGGCAGTGCGGGCGTCATCCCGTACGCCTCGCGGTAGGCCGAAGCGAACCGCGAGGAGTTGCTGAAGCCCCACCGTCGAGCGACCTCGCCGACCGAGCGACCCCGACCGTTGCGGAGATCACGATGGGCGCCGTCGAGGCGCGCCCGACGCAGAGCATCCGCAGGCGTGATATCGAGCGCGCGCCGGAACGCGTATTGCAGACCGCGAGTGGAGATGTAGGACGCGGCCGCGACGTCGTCGATGGTGATCGCCAGATGCGCGTTCGCATCGATGTAGGCGAGCGCTCGGCGAACGGCCGCCGGTGCACCGGCGCGCTGCGCCGGGCGCCGCAGCGATTCGGAGAATGTGGTCGGGAACGCCGAAAGCGTGATCATCAGGGCATGGCGTTCGAGCTCGGCGACGAGCAGATCGTCTGCGATCCCGTCCCGCAGGGACTGGTCGAGGTAGGCGAACATCCGCTCCCACCGTTGGGAATCCATGACGGAGTGCGGCGCGAGTCCGGTCGTGCGAAGCTCTCGCCGATCGTCGCCCGTGATCTGCCGCGCTCTGCTCTGCGCGGCCTGATGGTCGAAGACGATGGCGCGAACGCGAGCCGACCGGTCCCATCTGGCCTCGACCTCAGTGCGGTCGGACATCCAGACGGTCTCGGCGTCCAAGGAAGCGCGCCCCGACCAGACGCGCGCGTCCGGGGCGTCCACACGGCACACGAGCAACTGATCCTGCGGCTCGGCCCGCGAATGCACCTGAGCGGAAAGGCGATAGTCGACGAACGACGCGGTCTCGAGTTCCTCGGATCGCCAGTCGAATCGAAAGATCCGCGGATCAGCATTCTGCAGAGAGGCCGAGGGAACGAACTGCTGCCACGTGGACTCGACCCGTTCGAGATCGACGGACGTGAACTGCATGGGCTGCTCCTCGTGCTTCGCGCCCTGATCCCACTCGAGGGCGCACCATCTGGAGCGTATCCCACGACACCTGATTCCGAGCCGAGGAGCAGCGACGCACGTCACTCCACGATGGGGCCGGCGTGCCGCACCGGCCAGCGTCCATCGAGCATGTCATCGGGTTCCAGACGTCCGATGCTCACGAAGTACTCGGTGAGGTTGGCTGCCTGAGAGCGGGCCCAGCCGATCTGGTGCGTGTGGAGCTGTACCGGATTCTCGGGGAGACGGAACTGACGGGCGAGCGCCTGCGCCACGCGCCCGGCGGCGATCGCATCCGCAGACGCTTCGTGGGCGCCCTCCAACGGGACGGCGTAGTGCGCCGCGACCACCTCGAGCGTGCGTCGACCGCGCCGGTAGCGGTCATACGCCTTGTCGATGACGAGCGGATCGATCACCGGTGCGGGGTCGGTGAGCGGGTCGACCCCGTGCCGAGCGGCTTCGCAGGCGAGCAGCGAGAAGTCGAACGACGCGTTGTATGCGACGACCGGCACACCCTGCCGGAACAGGGACCGCAGGGCAGCAGTCACTTCGGCGACCACCTCAGGGACGGGCCGCCCGTGGGCTCGCGCGTGCGCCGTCGTGATCCCGTGCACCGCGGTTGCGCCGTCGGGGATCGGCACACCGGGGTCCGCAAGCCACGAACGGGCCGCGACCTGTCTGCCATCGGCGTCGAGGATACCGACGTAGGCGGTCACCACGCGGTCCGACTCGACGTCGACTCCGGTCGTTTCCAGATCGAACACCCCGACACGGGTGAGCCAGGCAGGAAGCGGGGGACCGGCTGGCATGGCTTCACGCTATGGTCGGCCGCGGACATTCAGGAGAAGGCGCACGGCGACTCGTAGACTCTGAGGATGACCGTGCCTTCCCCGTATGCGGACCGTCTTCGTCGTCTGCCCGTGCAACGCCACGAGGTCGAGGTGCGCGGGGCGACCACGGCGTACTGGGCGTACGGACCCGAAGACGCCGAGACGACCGTCGTCGCGGTGCACGGCTTCCGGGGCGAGCACCATGGCCTCGAACCGGTGCTCGCATACCTCCCCGAGGTGCGGGTGATCGCGCCCGACCTTCCGGGCTTCGGTGAGACGGCCCCGCTGCCGGGACGCCGTCACGATCTCGACGAATACGCCGGATGGCTCACCGACTTCGCCACCGAGGTCGCACCCGGCGCGGTCATCCTCGGCCACTCCTTCGGGTCGATCGTGACGGCCGCGGCGGTGGCCCGCGGATTGCAGACTCCGCGCCTGATCCTCGTGAACCCCATCGGTGCCCCCGCGCTCGAGGGACCCAAGGGGCTCATGACGCGCCTGGCCGTGTTCTACTACGCCCTCGGCGCCCGGCTCCCGGAGAATCTCGGAACCGCGCTGCTGCGCAATCGGATCATCGTGCGGGTCATGAGCATCACGATGGCCAAGACGAAGGACCCCGAGCTCCGGCGGTTCATCCACGACCAGCACGACACCTACTTCTCCCGGTTCTCCGATCGTGATGTGCTCCGCGATGCCTTCGTCGCGAGCGTCTCGCACGACGTCCGCGAGTTCGCGCCCGACATCGACGTTCCGACGCTCCTGGTGGCAGCTGAACGCGACGACATCACGCCGATCGAAGCGGAGCGGAAGCTGGCGACGCTCTTCCCGGACGCCGGGTTGGTCGAGATCGCCCACGTCGGGCATCTGATCCACTACGAGACGCCGGCGGAGGCCGCAGGGGCGATCCGGCGCTTCCTCAGGATTCCCGTCGTGCGAGGCCGATGAGGCCGGCCACACGGAACGGGATCACCTCGCCCATGGCGAGTGAGGTCTCGGTGCGTTCCACTCCCTCGATCGACAGGATGCGCGCGTCGGTGTCGAAGAGGTGACGCGCGTCGCGACAGGCCACGCGTGCGAGCAGATCGATCGATCCGCTGAGCCCATGCGCCTGCACTACTTCGGGAATCCGGGCGAGTTCGTTGATGATGCGAGGAAGCTCCGTCTGGCGGACGCCGATGCTCACGAACGCCTGCAACGGGAATCCGAGCACATCGGGCGAGAAGGATCTCTCGTAGGACAGGAAGATCCCGCTCTGCTCGAGACGTGCCATCCGCGCCTGGATCGTGTTGCGGGACAGGCCCAGGCTCTCCGCAAGCGCGACGATCGTGGTCCTCGGGTCGTCAGCGAGTGCGGCGAGAAGCTCGAGATCGATGCGGTCCAGTCCTGGCATAGTGCCAAACCTTAGCAGGAGCCTTCCGTGCCAAATTGAGCAACATGCTCAAGCCCTTTCAGAATGCTTGAGCGAGGTGTTGAGCAGACGTACTCTCAGACCATGCCGGTGATGACGCTGGCATCAGTGCGCGGAGCCTCACGAGGGCCGCCGAGGACGAGGAGGACGACGATGTCACCGCAGATCACCCCCATCGCAGACACCGCCCAGGATCTGGAGCTCTCGGAGCGCATCCTGAATCCGGACGGCGGTCGCATCGCGAACCCTCGGCTGGATCCCTTCGTCGCCGACGTCGACGGTGCGCAACTGCGTTCGCTACTGCGGGACATGGTCATCCTTCGGCGGATCGATGCCGAAGGCGTCGCCCTGCAGCGGCAGGGACAGCTCGGCCTCTGGGCCCCCTGCCAGGGGCAGGAGGCGACCCAGATCGGCACGGCACGCGCCATCGCGCCGGAGGACTACGTGTTCCCGAGCTACCGGGAGACCGGGGTCATCTACGCGCGCGGCGCCCAGCCGGGCGACTATGTGCGCATGTGGCGCGGCGAGGAGGGCGCCGCGTACGATCCGGCCGCACTCGGGGTCGCGCCCTTGCAGATCATCATCGGTGCCCAGACACTGCACGCCGTCGGCTATGCCTTGGGCATCCAGCACGATGGCGCCAAGGAAGTCGCGGTGACGTACTTCGGCGACGGTGCCACCAGTCAGGGCGATGTCAACGAGGCGATGATCTTCGCCGCCTCGTACCAGGCTCCCGTTGTCTTCGTCTGCCAGAACAACCACTGGGCGATCTCAGAGCCCGTCTCCGTGCAGTCGCAGTATCCGATCGCCGGACGGGCCCCCGGGTTCGGTATCCCCAGCGTCCGCGTCGACGGCAACGATGTGCTCGCCTGCATGGCTGCCATGCGCTGGGCCCTCGATCATGCACGTGCCGGCAAGGGGCCCGCCTACATCGAGGCGGTCACGTATCGAATGGGGCCGCACACCACGGCCGATGACCCGACGCGCTACCGTGACCAGGACGAACTCGAATCCTGGCGCCGACGCGATCCGATCGCACGGTTGGAAGCCCACCTGCGCGCCACGGGAGATCTGACCGACGAGCACCTCGCCGAGACCCAGGCGGCAGCAGACGTGGTGGCGAAGGAGATGCGCGCCGCATGCCTCGGCATGGTCACGCGCCCGCCCCTCGCGGTCTTCGACGGCGTCTACGCCGAACCGCACACCGGGCTCGAGCGTCAGCGTGGTGAGTACGCCGCGTACCTCGCCTCCTTCGAGGGCGAGGCCGGCGCATGACCGAACTGACCCTCGGTAAGGCGCTCGGCGCGGGACTGCGTCAGGCGATGCGCGACGACGACAAGGTGGTGCTGCTCGGAGAGGACATCGGGAAACTCGGTGGCGTCTTCCGCATCACCGACGGGCTGCTCGACGAGTTCGGCGCAGCGCGGGTGATCGACACTCCGCTCGCGGAGTCGGGCATCGTCGGAACAGCCGTGGGCCTGGCGTTCCGCGGTTATCGACCGGTGGTCGAGATCCAGTTCGACGGCTTCGTGTACCCCGCGTTCGACCAGATCGTCGCTCAGGTCGCGAAGCTGCACTACCGCACCCAGGGCCGGGTGAAGATGCCGATCACCATCCGCATCCCGTGGGCAGGAGGCATCGGCGCCGCCGAGCATCACTCGGAGTCCCCGGAGGCCTACTTCGTGCACACGGCCGGTCTGCGCGTGATCGCGGTCTCGAACCCGGAGGACGCGTACCGCAGCCTGCGACAGGCGATCGCCTCCGACGATCCGGTGATCTTCTTCGAGCCGAAACGCCTGTACCACCACAAGGGCGATGTCGACCTGGAGGCGCCGCTCGCGGACGCAGCGCCCATGGGACTCGCGCGCGTCGTGCGAACCGGGAACGACGCGACCCTGATCACCTACGGGGCGATGGTCTCCACGGCGCTTCAGGCGGCCGACGCGGCAGCGGACGAGGGCGTCTCTCTCGAGGTCATCGACCTCCGCTCGCTCTCACCGGTGGACTACGACTCGGTCGCCGCCTCGGTGCGCAAGACGGGACGCGTGGTCGTCGCCCACGAGGCCTCTCGCGAGGCCGGCGTCGCAGCCGAGGTGATCGCGAGCATCACGGAGCGCTGCTTCGAGTACCTCGAGTCCGCGCCGTTGCGCGTCACCGGACACGACGTCCCCTACCCGCCCGCGAAGCTCGAGAAGTATCACCTTCCCGATCTCGATCGGCTGCTCGATGCCGTCGACCGGGTGCTGGACCGGCCGAACAGTCTGACGGGAGCAGGGGCATGATCGCGGAGTTCCGCCTTCCGGACCTCGGAGAGGGGCTGACCGAAGCCGAGGTGGTGACCTGGCTCGTCGCCCCCGGCGACGCGGTCTCGCTCAACCAGACTCTCGCGGAGGTGGAGACGGCGAAAGCGATCGTCGAGCTGCCCTCGCCCTATGAGGGCACGGTATCGGCCCTGCACGCCGAGGCCGGCCAGACGATCGCCGTCGGTGCTCCGCTGATCGCCTTCGATGTGGTGGGGGAGGACGAGGATGGGCCCGCGCCCGCGTCGGATTCCGAGGAGAAGGCGCAGCCGAACCTCGTCGGCTACGGTGCCGCCCCCACGACCGCCGGCCGCCCTGCGCGGCGGGCACGGCGCATCGGAGCCACCCCGGCACCGGTCGACACGGCCGTTCTCGAGGCCGCACCGCATGACGCCAGCCCCTCGGCAGCCGTGGATGCGGTCATCGAACGGCCGCGCTCCACCCCGCCCGTGCGCGCTCATGCCAAGCGTCTCGGCATCGATCTCGTGCTTGTCGCCGCCGACGTGGGGGATCGAGTCATCACCCGCCGCGACGTCGACGCATACGCAGAGCGGATCGCCGCTCGCACGCCGCGTGCCGACGACCTGTCGTCGACGCCCACCCCGTCGACCGCGTCAGTTCTCACAGACGCGGAGCGAGAGACCCGCATCCCCATCCGCGGCGTGCGCAAGCACACGGCGGCGGCGATGGTGCAGAGTGCGTTCACGGCCCCCCATGTCACGGTCTTCCATACGGTCGACGTGACCGCGACGATGGACCTGTTGTCGACTCTTCGCGACGATCGCGCCCTCAGCGCACACCGGATCGGCCCGCTCGCGGTGGTCGCGAAGGCCGTCTGTCTCGCTCTGGGCCGCACGCCCGGGCTCAACTCGCGTTGGGACGAGGCTGCCGGGGAGATCGTCCAGCACAACTACGTCGACCTGGGGATCGCCGCCGCGACGGATCGGGGCCTCATCGTCCCGATGATCCGTGATGCGGAGCAGTTGACCCTGGTCGGTCTCGCGGATGCCGTGAAGTCGCTGGCCGAGGTCGCCCGTGCGGGGAAGACCTCGCCGGCGGAACTCGCGGGCGGCACGTTCTCGATCTCGAACATCGGAGTCTTCGGCGTCGATGCCGGCACACCCATCCTGCCCCCGGGGCAATCCGGGATCCTGGCCGTCGGAGCAGTGCGTCGTCAGCCCTGGGAGCACCACGGCGAGATCGCCCTGCGGCAGATGATGACCCTCAGCCTCTCGTTCGATCACCGTCTGGTCGACGGAGCCGAGGGGGCGAGCTTCCTCAAGGATGTCGCCGACATCCTCGAAGAGCCCGGACGGGCGATGCTGCTCAGGTAGTCGCGCGCAGAGCCGCGTCCGCCATCGCGATCAGTACGGTCGCGGTGGCGGAATGCCGCCTGGCGGCGGCGCGGGTGCTGTGCGGAGTCGAGTTGATGAGCCCGAAGCACGCCTGCACGCGCAACCGCAGCTCATCCTGATCCGCGCCGCCGCCCGGCGTCGCATGCAACGGCGACAATGCTGCCATCCACAACTCGATGTACGCGCGCTGGAGGCGGCGGACCTCGGCCCGGTCCGTGTCGGAGAGGAACGCGACATCACGATCCTGCACCTGGATGACCTCGGCATTGCCCAGCGCGAACTCGACATGGAAGCCGATCAGCGCACGCATCCGCTCGTCGGGGGTCGGAGTTTCCTCGGAGACCTGCCGTCCACCGCGGATCAGATCCTGACTCACCTTGACGAGCACGGCTCCGAGCAGCGCCTGCTTGCCGGCGAAGTGACGGTAGACGGCCGGTCCGGATACGCCGACGGCAGCGCCGATGTCCTCCAGGCTCACGCCGCTGTATCCACGCGCGGCGAAGAGACGCGCGGCAGCGTGCAGGATCGCATCCGACCGTTCAGCCTTGGCGCGGTCTCGGGCGGTGACCGGGCTTGTCATCTCAGTTAATCCTCGCTAACCTGAATCAACGGGTTAGTGAACACTAACCGAAAGTGCATGCACAGCGCCAGGGCCCGCCCTCGCGGACGTGGGTCGAGGAGGACATCACGATGCCGGCAACCCAGGAGTCTCTCGCGCAAGACCTGCGAGACCGCCTCGCGACCGCGGCTCGCGGCGGACCGGAGGCGTCCCGCGAACGCCACGTCGCGCGCGGCAAACTGCTCCCGCGGGACCGCGTCGCTCGGGTGCTCGATGAAGGCAGCCCGTTCCTGGAAGTCGCCCCCCTCGCGGCCGACGGCCTGTACGGGGGAGAGGCGCCCGGTGCCGGGGTGATCGCCGGGATCGGACTCATCCACGGTCGCCACGTCATGGTGGTCTGCAACGACGCGACGGTGAAGGGCGGCACGTACTACCCCCTCACGGTCAAGAAGCACCTGCGTGCGCAGGAGATCGCCCTCGAGAATCGCCTGCCTTGTTTGTACCTGGTCGACTCGGGAGGCGCCTTCCTCCCGATGCAGGACGAGGTCTTCCCGGATCGGGAGCATTTCGGCCGGATCTTCTTCAACCAGGCGCGTATGTCCGCCGAAGGGATCCCTCAGCTCGCTGCAGTTCTCGGTTCCTGCACGGCGGGTGGCGCCTATGTCCCCGCCATGAGCGACGAGACCGTGATCGTCCGCGGCCAGGGAACGATCTTCCTCGGGGGGCCGCCCCTGGTGAAGGCCGCGATCGGCGAGATCGTGACCGCAGAGGAACTGGGCGGGGGAGAACTGCACGCACGACGCAGCGGTGTGGTCGACCATCTCGCGGAAGACGACGAGCACGCCCTCGAGATCCTGCGCGATATCGTCGCCACGCTCCCCGCACCCGCAGCTCCGGCCTGGGACGTGGCGCCCAGCCGACCGCCGTCCGAGTCCTCCAGCCTCTACGACGCGGTTCCCGTCGACGTGAATGCCGCGTACGACGTGCACGAGGTCATCTCACGCCTCGTCGACGGCGACACGTTCCTCGAGTTCAAGCCCGAGTACGGCACGACCCTGGTCACCGGTTTCGCCCGACTCCACGGTCATCCCATCGGCATCGTCGCGAACAACGGCGTGCTCTTCAGCGAGTCCGCGCTCAAGGGCGCCCACTTCATCGAGCTGTGCGACCAGCGCGGGATCCCGCTGTTGTTCCTGCAGAACATCACCGGGTTCATGGTCGGCTCCGACGCCGAGGCCGGAGGCATCGCGAAGGACGGCGCGAAGATGGTCACTGCGGTCGCAAGCTCACGGGTGCCGAAGCTCACGGTCATCATCGGCGGTTCTTTCGGGGCCGGCAACTACTCCATGTGCGGCCGTGCCTACTCGCCCCGCTTTCTGTGGACGTGGCCTGCGAGCCGCATCTCCGTGATGGGCGGCGCGCAGGCGGCGTCGGTGCTCGCCACCGTCAAAGAGGATCAGCTGACCGCGCGCGGCGATGCCTGGAGCGGCGAGGACCGTGCGGCGTTCGAGGCTCCGATCCGTGAGCAGTACGAACACCAGGGCGAGCCCTATTACGCCACAGCCCGACTCTGGGACGACGGGATCGTCGACCCTGCACAGACCCGCGACCTCCTGGGGCTCTCCCTCGACGTCATCTCCCGCAGCCCGCTGCCCGAACCGCGCTTCGGCGTCTTCCGGATGTGAGTGTCTTGTCCATGACCACGACGTCGTCGTCGAACACCGTCTCCTTCCACACCGTTCTCGTCGCCAACCGCGGGGAGATCGCCCGACGGGTGATCCGCACCCTGCGCACGCTCGGCATCCGCAGCGTCGCCGTCTACAGCGACGCCGACGTCGCGGCACCCCACGTGCGAGAGGCCGATGTCGCCGTGAGAATCGGCCCGGCACCGGCTGCGGAGTCGTACCTCGACATCGATGCCGTCATCGCGGCGGCTCGGCGCAGCGGCGCGCAAGCCATCCACCCCGGCTACGGATTCCTCTCCGAGAGCGTCGGACTCGCCGAGGCCTGCGCCGAGAGCGGCATCGTCTTCATCGGCCCGTCGGTGGAGGCCCTGCAGATCATGGGCGACAAGGCACGCGCTCGCGAGCACGTCCTGCGTTTCGGCGTTCCGGTCGTCCCCGGTTTCGACGCCAAAGGCCTGTCCGACGTCGAGATCGCCGAAGAGGCGGAGAACGTCGGATACCCACTGCTGGTCAAGCCCAGCGCCGGCGGAGGCGGCAAGGGCATGGAGGTCGTCGCCGACTCGACGGGGCTGCGCTCTGCGCTCGCCTCGGCCCGGCGCGTGGCGGCCGCGGCGTTCGGCGATGATGCGCTCATTCTCGAACGCCTGATCAGACGTCCGCGGCACATCGAGGTGCAGGTCTTCGGAGACGCGCACGGTACGGTCATCGCGCTCGGGGAGCGGGAGTGCACGCTGCAGCGACGGCACCAAAAGGTCGTCGAGGAGGCGCCGTCGGCAGGCATCCCCCCACACACCCGGGAGCGACTGCTCTCAGCCGCCGTGCTGGCGGCTGAGAGCGTCGAATACATCGGGGCCGGCACGGTCGAGTTCCTCATCGACGCCGATGCGCCGGACGAGGTGTTCTTCATCGAGATGAACACCCGCCTCCAGGTGGAGCATCCGGTCACCGAGGAGGTCACCGGACTCGATCTCGTCGCCCTTCAACTCCGCGCGGCCGATGGGCTTCCGCTGGATGTCTCGCCGCGTCTGCGCGGTCACGCTGTGGAGGCGCGCGTGTATGCGGAATCGCCCGAGCGCGGATTCCTCCCCTCCACCGGGAACGTGCTGTTGTTCGAACCGCCCGTCGGTGTGCGCGTCGACGCGGCGATCGAGACCGGAAGCGAGGTGACCGGGTTCTACGATCCGATGATCGCGAAGGTGATCGCCTTCGCGGACGACCGTGCCACGGCACTCGCGCGGCTCGACGAGGCGCTCGCACGCACGGTCGTGCTGGGCGTCGAGACCAACATCGCGTTCCTGCGAACTCTCTGCCGGGACGCGCGCGTGATCGCGGGGGATCTCGACACGGGACTCATCGAGACCCTGCTTCCCCTCGACGCGCAGACGCCGTCGACCGCACAGCTCGCTGCCGCGAAGGATGCCATCTCGGAGCTCCGCGCGCCGGTGCGGACCAGCCCTCTGTGGCGAGAGCTGCAGGGATGGCGCCTGGGAGCGGAGAACACGGTGGTCGCCCCGTTCGTGGCGCTCACGGATGACGATGAAGAGGTCGAGCTCCACGAGGCCCCGTCCGCACGATCTCGAGTCTCCGTGCGTGCCGCTGTCGACGGCGACGGCGCGGTCTGGGTGGCCGAGGACGGACACACGGTCCGCCTGCGTCCCCTCGACAGAAGCCAGCGGATGCGGCGTCGGCTGTCGGCGCGCGAGGCGGGATCCGGGGCGACGGAACCGGAGGGACGGGCCCCGATGCCGGGCAGCGTCGTGGCGGTTCACGCCGCGGACGGGGAGAGGGTCTCCGCCGGCGACCCGCTCGTCTCGATCGAGGCGATGAAGATGGAGCACCCGGTGCTCGCACCGCACGACGGTGTGGTGCACCTGCTGGTCGCGGTGGGCGATCAGGTGCGGCGCGACCAACCGGTCGCCCGTGTGATGACGGAGGAGAGCTGAGCATGGAAGATCTGACCGAGGAGGAGCGCGAGCTCGCCGCCATGGTGCGGGAGTTCGCAGACACGGTCGTCGCGCCGCAGGCCTATGAGGCCGACCGCACCCATACGCTCTCGATGGACGTCGTGGCGCAGATGGGCGATCTCGGTCTGTTCGGCCTGCCGTTTCCCGAGGAGTACGGGGGACAGGGCGGCGACTACATGGCGCTCGGCATCGCGATCGAGGCGCTCGGCCGCGTGGATCAGTCCATCGCGATCACGCTCGAAGCAGGGGTCAGCCTCGGCGCCATGCCGATCTTCCGCTTCGGCACCGAGGAGCAGCGCCAGGAACTGCTGCCCGATCTGCTCGCCGGACGGGCGCTGGCGGGCTTCGGCCTCACCGAGCCGGAGGCAGGCAGCGACGCCGGCGCGACCAGGACCACGGCCCGACTCGACGGCGACGAGTGGGTCATCGACGGCTCCAAGCAGTTCATCACCAACTCCGGTACCCCGATCACGCGCTTCGTCACGGTCACCGCGGTGACCGGGAACGAGGACGGTCGCAAGGAGATCTCGACGATCATCGTGCCCAACGGCACCCCGGGATTCACGGTCGAGGCCCCCTACGACAAGGTGGGCTGGAACGCCTCCGACACGCATCCGCTGACTTTCGACGGGGCGCGGGTGCCCGCCTCGAACCTGCTCGGCACACGGGGGAGCGGCTTCCGCAGCTTCCTGAGCATCCTCGACGAAGGCCGCATCGCGATCGCAGCTCTCTCGACGGGGGCGGCGGAGGGCTGCCTGGAGGCGGCGGTGGACTACGCGAAGAGCCGCACGATCTTCGGCGCTGCGTTGAGCACGCGCCAGAATGCCCAGTTCACGCTGGCACGGATGCGCGCGCGGGTTCACACCGCTCGGCTCGCCTGGCATCACGCCGCGCGGTTGCGGGATGCCGGCAAGCCGTTCGCCGAAGCGGCGGCCATCGCGAAGCTCGTCGGCGGAGAGGCCGCGATGGACAACGCCAGGGATGCGACGCAGATCTTCGGGGGAAACGGGTTCATGAACGAGTTCCCCGTCGGCCGTCATTACCGTGACTCCAAGATCCTCGAGATCGGCGAGGGCACTACCGAGGTGCAGCTCCTCGTCATCGCGCGCGGACTCGGACTTGCCGGGTAGCGTGACGGTATGACCACGCACGACATCCTGCAGCGGGGGCTGTACTACGAGGAGTTCGCGGTCGACGGCCGCTACCTGCATCGCCCTGGGCGCACGGCGACCGAGGCCGACAACGTTCTCTTCACGACGCTCACGATGAATACGCAGGCGCTGCATCTCGACGCGGCCTTCGCCGAGGCCCAGGATCCGTTCCATGCGCGGCTGATGAACTCGATGTGGACGCTGTCGACGATGGTGGGATCATCGGTCGCGCAGCTGACGCAGGGAACTCTCGTCGCGCAGCTCGGTTTCGGCGAGGTGGCTTTCCCGCATCCGCTGTTCGCCGGCGACACGCTCTACACCGAGAGCGTCGTCGTGGAGAAACGCCTCTCCTCGTCCCGACCGGGGCAGGGAATCGTGAAGATCGCGCACACCGGACGCAATCAGGACGGAACGGTGGTCGCCACTGCCGTGCGCTCGGTGTTGGTGCACTGCCTTCCGGAAGGTCCCGCCGCATGAGCTTCGACCTCGGCCCTGCTCTGCTGTTCTGCCCCGCCGATCGACCCGAGCGTTTCCTGAAGGCCGCCGAGCGCGCCGATGCGATCATCCTCGACCTCGAGGATGCGGTGCTCCCGGATGCGAAGGACGCCGCGCGCAGGAATGTCATCGAAGCCGACCTCGACCCCGGCCGCGTCGTCGTGCGCGTGAATGCCGCGGACAGCGACGCCTTCACCTCCGACCTCGCGATGCTGGCGAAGACGGACTTCCGCACCGTGATGGTGGCGAAGACGGAGAGCGCGGAGAGCCTCTCAGCGTTCGACGACCGTTACTCGCTGATCGCTCTGTGCGAGACCGCCCGTGGCGTGCACGCCGCAGACCGCATCGCCGCGCACCCACGGGTCACAGCGATGATGTGGGGGGCCGAGGATCTCGTGGCCTCCCTCGGTGGCACGTCGTCCCGGAATGCCGATGGGGCCTATCGCGACATCGCCCGCTATGCCCGCGCGCGCATCCTCCTCGAGGCTGGGGCCCGGGGCAAAGCCGCCATCGATGCCGTGCACATCGCTCTCGACGACGCCGAGGGCCTCGATCGCGAGGCGCGCGATGCCGCCGCGTCGGGCTTTCGCGCGACGGCGTGCATCCATCCCAACCAGGTGGCGGCGATCCGGGCCGCCTACCGACCCGACGAGACGACCGTGGCATGGGCGCGTGCGGTCCTCCTCGCCGCAGCAGCAGAGCGCGGTGTATTCCGGTTCGAGGGACGGATGATCGACGAACCAGTGCTCCGGCACGCGCGCTCCGTCGTCTCTCGTGCCGGCTGATCGCCGCCTCGGCTGATCGGGGCAGCAGCTAATCAGGGCAGCAGCTGATCAGAGCAGCAGCTGATCAGAGGACCGGAGATTCCTCGAGCAGCCGAAGGTATCCGGGAGCTGCCACGAACCGATGCGCCGAGCCGTTCTGAAGGACCTGGCCGTCCCGGGGGAGGGTTCCGCCGGAGACGTGGTCGATCACGGCCCGGATCACTCCGCCATGGGCGACCACGATGACCGACTCCGCGCGAGGAGCGGACCGCCGACGTGCGTCTCGGGCGATCTCGTGCAGCGCCGCGATGGCCCGTTCGCCGACCTCGTGCAGGGACTCGGCCCCGGGAACCTCCGCATGCCAATCCCCGTAGGTCCTGATGTAGTCCGGCACGAGCATGCCTTCGCCCTCGCCGAACTCGCGCTCACGGATGTCGGGGACGACTCCGGTGATCTCCAGCCCCAGCCGATCCGCGATGATCTCCGCCGTCTCCCTCGCCCGCAGCAGGGGGCTGGTGTAGACGGCGTGATGCGTACCGGCAGCGAGCCTCTCCGCCGCCCACCGCGCGTCGTCGCGCCCCGTCTCGTTCAGCGGGATGTCGGTGGAGCCTTGGATGCGCTTGGCGAGGTTCCAGTCGGTCTGACCGTGGCGGACGAGGGTGAGGTGGGTCACGAGAGGAGTTCCTGGAGTGCGGGGAGCACGTCGCTGGTGCCGGCGGCGATGGTGAGGTGCGCCCAGGCATCCGCGCGCGTCGGCTCACGGTTGACGATGATCAAGGGGATGTTGCGGCGACGGGCGCGCTCAACGAGACGCACGCCGGAGTTGACGACCAGCGAGGAACCCGCGACGATCAGTGCGGTGCTCGAGCGCAGCAGCGACTCGGCGGCACGGAAGCGGTCCTGGGGAACGTATTCGCCGAAGAAGACCACATCCGGCTTGAGCGTCCCTGCGCACACCGTGCACACCGGGACGATGAACCCCTCCGTGGTCTCAGGCAGGACGTCGCCGTCGGGAGCGAGCGCGATGTTCTCCGGCACCGTGATCCAGGGGTTGAGCTCCTCGATCTGCACGGCGACATCGCGGCGGTCGAACACCTGACCGCACTTGAGGCACAGCACGCGGCGCATCGTCCCGTGCACCTCGATCACGTGCGAGCTCCCGGCTCGCAGATGCAGACCGTCGACGTTCTGCGTGATGACTCCGGATACGGTGCCCACGGTTTCGAGTTGCGCCAGCGCGATATGTCCCGGGTTCGGCTCAGCTCGGGCGAACGCGCGCCAACCGAGATGGCTCCCGACCCAGTACCGACGCCGCGCGGCCTCATCGCCCAAGAATGTCTGGATCGTCATGGGATCGCTGCGGGTCCTGGCACCTTCACCGCGATAGGCGGGGATACCGGAATCGGTCGAGATACCGGCGCCGGTGAGAAGTGCGATGCGCTTCTCGCGCAGCAACTCGGCGGCGTGGGCGATGGTGGCCGACAGCTCGGCGGGATTCGACACGCTCACGGGACCTCCTCGAGCGAGTCTACGGTGCGGGGACGGACACGGCGCCCGCCGACGGGGCGTCAGCGCGAGAGACGCCGTGCGAGGCCTGCCCACGGACGATGGCAGAGTGGACATCGTGGAACTACTGCCTGTGACCGATGCCGACGACCCGCGTCTCGACGACTACCGCGGACTCACCGACACCGCGCTTCGTGCCCTGTCTGAGCCGTCGGGTGGTCTCTACATCGCGGAATCGACGAAGGTGATCGCCCGCGCGGTGGCGGCTGGACATCGTCCGCGTTCCGTGCTGGTCCAGGAGCGCCGGGTGGAGGACATCCGGAGGATCGTCGGCGATCTCGATGTGCCCGTGTACGTGGTGCCGGATGAGATCGCCGAGACGGTGACCGGCTTCGCGGTGCACAGGGGGACGATCGCGTCGATGCACCGCCCCGAGCTGCCGTCGGTTCACGACGTGATCCAGGGCGCGACCCTCGTGCTCATCCTCGAGAACATCGGCGACCACACCAACGTCGGAGCGGCCTTCCGTGCGGCTGCCGGGCTGGGGGCCGACGCGGTGCTGGTGTCGCCAGGGGGCGCCGACCCGCTGTACCGTCGCAGTGTCCGCGTGAGCATGGGGACCGTGTTCCAGGTGCCGTGGACGCGTATCCCCGACTGGGATTCCGCCATCGCAGACCTTCACGCCGCGGGTTTCGACATCGCGGCACTCGCGCTGCGTGACGACGCGGTGACGCTCGACACCTACGCCGCCGATCGTCCGGAACGCGTCGCACTCGTCATGGGCTCGGAGGGCGACGGCCTCTCGCGCGAGGCGATGGAGGGTGCAGACACCATCGTCACCATCCCGATGTCCGGCGGGGTCGACTCGCTCAACGTGGCATCCGCCGCCGCGGTCGCGCTCTGGTCGATGAAAGCCTGACCGCTCAGTCCTTCTCCGGAGGGGTCTGATCGAATCGGAACACCGGCGAGGGCTCCGGACGCTTCGCCGCGAGGTTGTCTCCGGATGACTGGTGCCGCAACCTCCGGAGCACCCACGGCACCAGGTGCTCGCGTGCCCAGCCGAGGTCCTCGGCGCGCGCCTCTCGCCACGTCCGCAGCGGGAACGGCTCAGGCTGCATGGCCTCGAGGTCGTTCGGCACGTTCAGCGCGCGCAGCGCCATCCGTGCCACCTCGTGGTGACCGAGGGCGTTGTAGTGCAGGCGGTCGTCGTCGAAGAACCGCATGTCCTGCACGACCTTGAGCGCCCACTGATCGGCGACGATGCAGTCATGACGCTCGGCGATCGCGCGGACGTTCTCGTTGTAGATCGCGACCTTGCCGCGGAACGCCCGGAAAACCGGCGTGAAGGCGGTGTCGATCCCGGTGAAGAGGAGCACGGCCGCTCCCGTCGAGGCCAGTCGGGCCACGGCGTCTTCGAGCTGACTCGCGATGGCATCCGGATCGGTCCCGGGGCGGATCACGTCGTTGCCGCCCGCACAGATCGACACCAGATCGGGGTGGAGCGCCACGGCCGGCTCGATCTGGTCGGCGACGATCTGTGCGATGAGTTTTCCGCGGACGGCGAGGTTCGCGTAGGCGAAATCGTCCACCTGCGAGGCGAGCACCTCCGCGACGCGGTCGGCCCAGCCGCGGTGGCTGCCGGGATGTGCGGGATCCGGGTCGCCGATGCCCTCCGTGAACGAATCGCCGATCGCGACGAAACGCCGCCACGGATGCGCGGTCTCGTTCGGAACGTAGGGGGTTCGAGTCGAATCCTGGTCGGTCATCCCGCTCTCCTTCACGAACATTCTGCCCGGCGGAGGTGACCGCTGCGCAGTGACAGAGCCTACTGCAGGCGCACGTCCGGGGGAGGGGCACGCGCGGGAACGGCGGCGAGTGATCCCGTGTCCCCGGCAGCGATTATCGTGGAGTCGATGCTCTCTCCGTCCTTTCCACAGCGTGCCCCTTGGGGCACCGCGAACAAGCTGCGCGCGTGGCAGCAGGAGGCCCTCGAACAGTACTTCGCGGCGGATCAGCGTGACTTCCTCGTGGCCGCCACCCCCGGCGCAGGGAAGACCACGTTCGCTCTCACCCTGGCGGTCGAACTCATGCGCATGGGCGAGGTCAACCGCATCATCGTGGTGGCTCCGACCGAGCATCTCAAGACGCAGTGGGCCGATGCCGCCGCGCGGGTGCACATCCGCCTCGACCCCCGTTTCCGCAACAGCGACTGGGCACCCGCCCGCCACTATCACGGCGCGGTCGTGACGTATGCGCAGGTCGCGGCGAAGTCCTCCGTGCACCGGCATCTCACGGAAGACGCGAAGACGCTGGTGATCCTCGACGAGGTCCACCACGGCGGTGATGCACTGAGCTGGGGCGACGCCATCCGCGATGCGTACGGTCCCGCCAAGCGGCGTCTCCTGCTCTCCGGAACCCCGTTCCGCAGCGACACGGCACCGATCCCGTTCGTCGAATACCACCCCGACGAATCCGGCGCGCGCATCTCTCGCACCGACTACAACTACGGCTACGGTCGTGCGCTGGCCGACGGCGTCGTCCGACCTGTCCTGTTCCACATGTATGCGGGCAAGATGCGGTGGCGCACGACGACGGGCGACGAACTCGAGACGCACCTGGGCCAGGACAACACGAAAGACGTGACTTCGCAGGCCTGGCGCACCGCGCTCGACCCCGAGGGCGACTGGATGCCGGCCGTGCTGTCGGCCGCAGACCGCCGCCTCACCGAGATCCGCCACCACGTCCCCGACGCCGGCGGTCTGGTGCTGGCGACCGATCAGACCGTCGCCCGGGCTTACGCCAAGATCCTGCACAGCATCACGGGCCAGCAGGCCACAGTCGTGCTCTCCGACGACGCGACCGCCTCGGAACGCATCGAGAAGTTCAGCGCGAATGACTCCCGGTGGATGGTGGCCGTGCGCATGGTGTCGGAGGGTGTCGACGTGCCGCGCCTCGCGGTGGGCGTGTACGCGACCTCCTCGTCGACTCCGCTGTTCTTCGCCCAAGCCATCGGTCGTTTCGTGCGGGCCCGACGCCGCGGTGAGGCCGCCAGCGTGTTCCTTCCGCAGGTCCCCGTGCTCATGGGGCTCGCGAACGAGATGGACAAGCAGCGTGACCACGCACTCGACCGGCAGTCGAAGGAGGACGACGGGCTGGAAGACTCCCTGCTCGAGAGCGCGAATCGCGAGGAGGAGACCTCGGACGCGCTGACGCAGGAGTTCAGCTATCAGGCGCTCTCGTCCGTCGCGCACTTCGATCGCGTGGTGTTCGAAGGTCAGGAGTTCGGACAGCTCGCAGAACCCGGCACACCGGAAGAGGAGGAGTTCATCGGATTCCCCGGTCTCCTCGAACCGGAACACGTCCACGAACTGCTCATGCAGCGTCAGTCCCGTCAATCGCGTCTGCGTGAAGCGCGAGAAGCCTCGACCGCACCGACCGAGACGACGACGCTGCCCCCGCCCCTGCATCGCACGCTCAAAGAGCAGCGACAGCTTCTGAACAGTCTCGTCGGACTCTACGCCCGGCAGAAGGGCGAGCCCCACGGCGCGGTGCATGCCGAGCTCCGACGGATCTGCGGAGGTCCGGCCGTCGCCCAGGCGACGGTGACCCAGCTGCAGTCGCGCATCGAGGTTCTCCGCAAACGCGTGCGTTCCTGAGGACCACAGGACCGCATGACGTCCGGCCGGTGCTTCGGATCCCCGAAATGCTGTCAATCCGCGCCTGAGCAGGGTTCCTGCGCGCCTTCAGAGCTAGCGTTGAACGGTTGCCCGCGCACCGGGCACCGTCTTTTCTGGAGGATCCATGACAGCCCCCGCCGCAGTCGAACCGACGCCAGCCGACCGCCGGCGCTGGGCGCGCTATCTCGTCGAGGAGCGTGCCGAAGGCGCCGTTTATCAGAAGCTCGCTGCACGACGAGAGGGGGAGGAGCGCGACATCCTGCTGAGTCTCGCTGACGCCGAACGCCGCCATGAGCAGCATTGGCTCGATCTTCTCGGCAGCGAGCCGAAGCGACTTCCCCGCGCCGGAGTGCGTTCGCGACTCCTCGGCTGGATGGCCGGTCGTTTCGGGTCCATCTTCGTCCTGGCTCTCGCCCAGAGCGCGGAGGCGCGTTCCCCCTACGATGCGGAGCAGTACGCCACCCCCGCGATGCGGGCTGACGAGAAGGTTCACTACGAGGTCGTGCGCGGGCTCGCGGCACGCGGCCGCAGGCGCCTCTCCGGATCCTTCCGTGCAGCCGTCTTCGGAGCGAACGACGGCCTCGTGAGCAACCTGGCGCTCGTCCTCGGCATCGGCGCGACAGGGGTGAGCTCCGGTTTCGTGCTCTTCAGCGGCATCGCTGGTCTCCTGGCCGGAGCGCTGTCCATGGGGGCGGGGGAGTTCGTCTCCGTACGATCCCAGCGCGAGCTGCTCGCAGCCACCGAGGCGAACGAAGACGCCCACGCGTCGGCCGGCGATCTCGACATCGACGAGAACGAGCTCGCGCTCGTCTACCGCGCACGGGGCATGGAGCAGGAGGAATCGCTGGCGCGCGCCCGGCGCATCGTGAGCGCAGCCCAGGCCGGGGCGCGCCGGGCCGCGACCGGTCCGGTCGACATCCAGGGCGGCGACGCACACGAGATCGTCGGCAGCGATTGGACGGCCGCGATCTCGAGCTTCCTCCTCTTCGCCTCCGGGGCGATCATCCCGGTGCTGCCCTGGATATTCGGCCTGGAGGGAACGACGGCCGTCGTCGTCGCACTCGTGCTCGTCGGCATCGCGCTCCTGAGCACCGGCGCGATGGTGGGCGTGCTCTCGGGCGGCCCGCCCCTGCGCCGCGCCCTGCGCCAACTCGCCATCGGCTTCGGCGCAGCCGCCATCACCTACCTGCTGGGCCTTCTCTTCGGAGTCAGCGCGGCGTGACCGGCAGCGACTCCTGTTCCTGCGATCGCGTGATCGCCGGAACAGGATAGCGGCCCTCGACGACGACGGAGGCGGGCTCGTACATCCGCATCACCGGACGGAGTTCTCCCGATGGAGCGGAGCCCGGTAGCTCCGGATCAAGGCGCGGCGTGTATCTCCGCTCTCCGGTGAGCTGTTCCCCGCGTCGTCGACGCACACGACGTCGGTCGTCCACACGACAACAAAGAAGGCCCCGGATCCAGGGATCCGGGGCCTTCTTCTTCCTGTGCGCGGAGGGGGACTTGAACCCCCACGCCCTTACGGGCACTACGACCTCAACGTAGCGCGTCTACCATTCCGCCACCCGCGCAGGTGTTGGATGATCGTTGCCGACCGAAGAATGACATTACCACGTCCCCGGCGGCCTCTCGAACCGAGGCGCACGCCCGGGCGTGGCGCGCGCTTTCGATAGCCTGGACCCATGACCGATCCGTCTCTTCCGGAGGTCGTCCGCATCGCGAGCGACCTGATCCGCTTCGACACCTCCAACTTCGGCGGGGGCAACGCGAAGGGCGAGCGCGAGGCCGCGCAGTATGTCGGTGCCTACCTGGAGGGGCTCGGGCTCGCGGTCGAGTACTACGAGCCGATCCCGCGCCGCACGAACGTGATGGCGAGGGTGCCGGGGCGTGACAGGGACAAGCCCGCGCTCGTCGTGCACGGCCATCTCGACGTCGTTCCCGCCATGGCGGAGGACTGGAGCGTCGACCCGTTCGCCGGCCTCGTGCGGGACGGAATGCTGTGGGGCCGTGGAGCCGTCGACATGAAGAACATGAATGCCATGATCCTCACGTCGGTGGCCGAGATCCTGCGCGCAGGCGAGCAACCGGAACGCGATCTCGTGCTGGCCTTCTTCGCCGACGAGGAGAACGGCGGTGTCGAGGGGTCAGCGCTCGTCGTGCAGAACCGCCCGGAGTGGTTCGAGGGCGCGACGGCCGCCATCAGCGAGGTCGGCGGCTACTCGATCACCGTCGATGACCGACGGGCCTATCTGCTGCAGGTGGGGGAGAAGGCCCTGATCTGGATACGGCTCGTCGCGAAGGGCCGCGCGGGCCACGGAAGCCGCCTGCACGACGACAACGCCGTCACGAAGCTCGCTGAAGCGGTCGCGGCGATCGGGCGCACCCGGTGGCCGATCCGTCTGACGTCGACGACCAGGGCCCTGCTGGAGGGCCTGAGCGACCTGACCGGGCGCAGCGTCGACGACCCCGATGCCCTCGCCGCAGCCGCGGGACCGGCCGAGGCCTTCCTGCGGTCCTCGTTCCGCACGACGACGAACCCGACAGCGCTGGCAGCGGGCTACAAGCACAATGTGATCCCGGAGCGCGCCGAGGCGCTGATCGACGTACGGGTGATCCCCGGGACCGAGGACGACGTCCTCGCCGAGCTGCAGCAGATCGTCGGAGACGAGATTGTCATCGAGACGGTCGTCCGCGACATCGGAATGGAGACGCCGTTCGAGGGCGAGCTCGTGGAGGCGATGGTCGCCAGCATCGGCCGCCACGACCCGGGGGTTCCGGTCATCCCGTATCTGCTCGGTGCCGGGACGGACAACAAGGCACTGGCATACCTGGGGATCACCGGCTACGGCTTCGCGCCGCTCAGGCTGCCTGCCGACCTCGACTTCACAGGCATGTTCCACGGAGTCGATGAGCGAGTACCCGTAGAATCGCTTGTCTTCGGCCAGCAGGTTCTGACCGATCTGCTGCGCACGTACTGAGCGCCGCGCGCTCCGTGCCTCCCTGAACTGAAAGCTCTCCATGCACCTGCTCGAAGCACTGATCCTCGGCATCGTCCAGGGACTCACCGAGTTCCTTCCGATCTCCTCCAGCGCTCACCTGCGCATCCTCGGAACGTTCCTCCCCTCGGGTGAGGACCCGGGGGCCGCGTTCACCGCGATCACACAGATCGGCACCGAGGCCGCCGTCGTGGTGTTCTTCTGGCGCGACATCGTGCGCATCGTCACACAGTGGTTCCGGTCTCTCGTCGGCAAGGCGCCGCGCAACGACCCGGACGCCAGGATGGGCTGGTTGATCATCATCGGCAGCATCCCGATCGTGGTCCTCGGGCTCCTCTTCCAGGATCAGATCGAGACCGTGCTCCGATCGATGTGGATCGTCGCCGTCATGCTGATCGTGTTCGGCATCCTGCTCGGCGTCGCCGACTACGTGGGAGCGAAGCGCCGAAAGCTCGATGACCTCACCTACCCGCACGGCATCGCCTTCGGTTTCGCGCAGGCGCTGGCACTGATCCCCGGGGTCTCCCGCTCGGGCGGCACGATCACGATGGGCCTGTTCCTCGGATACGAGCGAGCGGCTGCAGCGCGCTACGCCTTCCTGCTGGCAATCCCCGCCGTCTTCGGCAGCGGCTTCTACCAGGTGTTCAAGAGCTGGGACGAGCCGTCGTTCTTCTCGTTCGGCGACACCCTCGCCGCGACGGGAATCGCCTTCGTGGTGGCGCTGGGCGTGATCGCATTCTTCATGAACTGGATCTCGAAGCGCAGCTTCCTGCCGTTCGTCATCTACCGCATCCTGCTCGGCACCGTCCTGCTGGTCCTTCTCGGCACCGGCGTGATCGCCGCCTGACCCGCGCTCAGCGCTTGCGGTCGCCCGGACCGTCGTCGCGGCGGCGCAGGTAGCGCTCGAATGCCTGGGCGATCGCATCGCCCGACGCCTCGGGGGAGTCCCACGTGTCACGGGTGCGCTCGAGCTGGCGGATGTACTCCGCCATGTCCTCGTCCTCCGATGCGGCGGCATCGATCGACGCCTCCCAGGCGGCGGCCTCCGTGCGCAACGCCGTGCGATCCACATCCACTCCGGTGAGCTCCTCGAGACGGTCGAGGAGGGCGAGCGTGACCTTCGGCGAGGGTGTCGCCGAAGCGACGTAGTGTGGCACGCTCGCCCACAGGCTCGCGGTGGGGATGCCGGCGTTCTCCGCGAAGTGCTCGAAGACGGTGAGGATCCCCACGGGGCCCTCGTACAGCGAGCGTTCCAGACCATGTGCCTCGCGCACCTGCTCGTTCTGGCTGGAGGCGAAGATCGAGATCGGCCGTGTGTGCGGAACGTCGGACAGCATGGCGCCGAGGGTGACGAGACCGGTGATGTCGTCGCGCAGAGCGATGTCGATGAACTCGGAGGCGAACGCCTGCCAGGTGCGCGCCGGCTCGGCTCCGGTGAGAAGCCAGAACTCCGGGCCCGGGCCGGGGTTCCGAGGACGCCACAGACCTGCTTCCGGCCAGGTGAGCTGACGACGGCCTTCCGCATCCATCCGCGTCGACGGACGCGTGTACTGGTAATCGAAGTACAGCTCGGGGTCGACGGAATGCACGAGATCGTATTCCGACGAGGAGCGCAGCGCCTCGATGGCGCTGCTCGCCGCTTCACCCGCGTCATTCCAGCCGTCGAAGGCGGCGATGACGATGCGCGGACCGAGAACATCCATCGAGGGCTCCCTTCGAGATCGCGGTCGTGATCCTTCCAGGCTAGTCCGCGAAGGCGGGGAGCGGGCGGCACCACGGCTAGCATGGGTTCAGTGAGCAGAAAGCCCAGCGCGGTCCTATGGGACATGGACGGAACACTCGTCGACACCGAACCGTATTGGATGGCGGCCGAGACAGCACTGGTCGAATCCTTCGGCGGATCCTGGACCCACGAAGACGCTCTGCAGCTCGTCGGCAGCGGATTGATCGACAGCGCGGTGATCCTTCAGAATGCCGGAGTCGCCATGGAGGCCGAGGCGATCGTGTCTCACCTGACCGACGTCGTGCAGGAATCGCTCCGCACGCAGGGCGTCCCGTTCCGTCCCGGCGCGCGCGAACTGCTCCGGGATCTCCGGGCGGCGGGCATCCCGACCGGGCTCGTGACGATGTCGCTGCGTCGGATGGCTCTGAACGTCGTGGATCTGATCGATTTCGAGGCCTTCGACATCGTCGTCGCGGGGGATGACGTCGACAACCCCAAGCCGCACCCCGAGCCGTATCTGCAGGCCGCAGCCCTCCTCGATGTCGACATCGCCGAGGTGATCGTCATCGAGGACTCGCCGACCGGTGTCCGTGCCGGCCTCGCCTCCGGAGCGTTGACGCTCGCCGTTCCGCACATCGTCCCCCTGGATCACCTCGGGGCGCACGAACTGTGGCCGACGCTCGCCGGCCGGGGAGCCGCCGACCTCACCGATCTCTATGACAGCAGCACCGCCTCGACAGGAGCGACCCGATGACCGACTCCCGAGCTCCGCGGCCCAGCGGCCCGTTCCGCGCCGGCGATCGCGTGCAGCTGACCGGACCGAAAGGCCGTCTGCACACCGTGACGCTCCGCGAGGACGGCGAGCTCCACACGCACCAGGGCGTGCTCCGTCATCGCGACCTGATCGGGCTGCCCGACGGCTCCGTCGTCGCCAACAGCTCGGGACACGACTACCTGGCGTTGCGTCCGCTGCTGCGCGACTTCGCGATGTCGATGCCCCGCGGCGCCGCGATCGTATACCCCAAGGACGCGGCGCAGATCGTGATGCAGGCGGATATCTTCCCTGGATCGGTGGTCGTAGAGGCCGGGGTCGGTTCCGGCGCGCTCTCGCTCTCGCTCCTGCGTGCGGTGGGTCCGGCGGGAAGGCTCATCTCGTTCGAGCGCCGTGAAGATTTCGCCGATGTGGCGCGCGGCAACGTCGAGACGTTCTTCGGCGAGCACCCGGACACCTGGCGGGTCGTCGTCGGCGATCTCGTCGAGGCGTTGCCGACGGAGACCGCTCCGGCCTCCGTCGACCGCGTCGTGCTCGACATGCTGGCGCCGTGGGAGTGCATGGATGCCGTCGCTGAGGCCCTCACACCTGGCGGGGTCGTGCTCTGCTACGTGGCGACCGCGACGCAGCTCTCCCGGGTGGCCGAGTACATCCGCGGCACGGGGCTCTTCACCGATCCCGATGCCTCCGAAACGATGGTCCGCGGCTGGCACGTGGAGGGTCTCGCCGTGCGGCCGGATCACCGGATGGTCGCGCACACGGGATTCCTCCTCACCGCACGGCGACTCGCACCGGGCGCCATCGCGCCCTCGGTGAAGCGGCGGGCATCCAAGAGCAGTTACGGCGACGAAGACGTGGAGGCGTGGACCCCCGGCGCCGTCGGCGACCGCGAGATCAGCGACAAGAACCTGCGCAAGCGCGCGCGGGAGGCGGAGAAGGCCGCCGAGGGGGCGCGCCTGGCCGCCGCATCGCGCGATTCCGGGCACGCGACGGAATAGACTGGAGCGCGTGCGTAAAACGTCCGCCGTTCTGGCCTCTCTCAGCCTTGCCGTCCTCGCCCTCACAGGGTGCACCGCGACCGCATCCGACGGTGTCGCCGCTTGCGATCGCGGGGGCAACGACAAGATCCTGAACGTCGCCGACGTGAGTGGTGACCTCGGCTCTGTCCCAGACGTCACCGTCTTCGGGCCGGTGAAGAGCGACAAGACCTCGTTCGCCGACGTCACCGTCGGCGACGGGCTCGCGCTGGGATCGGATTTCCAGCCGGTGGTGCTGGACATCGCCTTCTACGGCGGCGACAGCGGCAAGAAGCTCTATCAG
Source organism: Microbacterium sp. UBA3486 (assembly GCF_002377845.1). Lineage (NCBI taxonomy): Bacteria > Bacillati > Actinomycetota > Actinomycetes > Micrococcales > Microbacteriaceae > Microbacterium > Microbacterium sp. UBA3486. Next base: position 75,689 of record NZ_DFQP01000039.1, on the reverse strand, counting down.
TCCGAGTTCAACGGCGACCAGAGCCGCGTCCACAGCATCGACTACTGGGCGCAGCGTTCCGCGGGGCTCTCGGAGGTGCTCGAATGCGCGACCGAGGGCAGCCGCGTCCTCGCCGTTCTGACCCCCGAGGACTTCGGCGAGCAGAACGTCCAGGCGTTCGGCCTCGACGAGGGTGAGAGCATCGTGGCCGTGATCGATGTTCTCGACGTGATGCCGTCGAAGGCCACGGGAGCGCTCCAGTTCAACGACGCACGCGGCATGCCGACGGTGGTGCGCGCTCCTGACGGAACTCCCGGCATCATCATCCCCGATGTTCCGGCGCCCACCGAGATCACCACCCAGACACTCATCAAGGGCGATGGCCCGAAGGTGAAGAAGGGCGACATCGTCGTCTCGAACGTCATGGGTGTCGGCTGGGACGACAAGAAGGTCACGACGAGTTCCTGGGGCAAGGATGCCAGCGTCAGCGTTGCTGCAGAGCAACTCGTCGGCGCCACTGTCGGCTCCCAGCTCCTCGTCGTGTTCCCCGCGGCCGAGAACACTCCCGCGACCGCGATCGTCGTCGACATCCTGGGCGCAGTGACGGCGCCTGCGCCGTGATGGCGGCCCGGATCCCCGCGGAGGAGCGCCTGACGAATCTCGTCGTGGCGTTGATGGCGACGGAGATCGGGTTGACCAAGCAGCAGATCCTCGACAACGTCTCCGGCTATCGGCAACGCGCCGAAGCAGGCACCCGCTCGGACGCCCTGGAGAAGATGTTCGAGCGCGACAAAGACGAGCTGCGCTCGCTCGGCGTGCCCATCGAGACCATCGGGGACGCCGCGGACCCGAACGATCTCCGCGAAGCGCGGTATCGCATTCCTCAGGCGGAATACGATCTCCCCAGCGACATCGAGTTCTCGCCCGCCGAGCTGGCCGTGCTGCAACTCGCCGGCAGCGTGTGGAGTGCGGAGTCGGTCTCGGGCGACGCGCAGTCCGGCGTCCGCAAGATCCGAGCCCTCGGCATCGACGGCGATGAACCGATCATCGGGTTCGCGCCGCGCATCACGGCGCGAGACGCCGCCTTCTCACCGCTGCAGGATGCGATCGAGCGGTGCAAGGTGGTGACGTTCGAGTATCTGAAGCCCGGCGAGGACACGCCTCGTCGTCGGCGTATCCGCCCCTTGGCGCTGGTCGACTACGAGGCACGCTGGCACGTCTTCGGCATCGACGTCGACGTCGACGAAGATCGCACGTTCCTCCTCAGCCGGGTCGTCGGCGACGTGCGGGTGAGCACGCAGAGCTTCGACCCCGCGCTGCGTGACGGGGCGGGGGATCGCGCCCTCGCCGGGTTGGAACGCGTCGCATCCGAGAACTCCGCGCTCCTGGAGATCACGCCAGGGACGGAGGCCGCACTGCGCCTGGGACGACGGGCCACATCCGCCGCACAGGGGATCAACGTCCCCTTCGTCGACCTGCACATCCTCGCGGATGAACTCGCCTCGTACGGTCCGGAAGTCAGAGTGGTCGAACCCGCCCTGCTCCGGGAAGCGGTGATCTCGCGCCTTCGTGCCGTCGTGCGAGCCCACACCGATGTCGAGGAGGCGAAATGAGCGCGAAGGCGAAGCCCCTGCTCGCGGCTGATCGCGTGCGGGTCTATCTGACACTCGTCCCCTACCTCCTCGAGCACGGCCAGGTCTCTCTCCAGGAGGCGGCGTCAGAGTTCGGCGTGACTCCGCAGGAGATGCGGAGCATGGTCGAGAAGCTCACCGTCATCGGTCTGCCCGGGGAATCGGGCTACTGGCAGCAACCTCAGGAGATGTTCGACATCAACTGGGACCTGCTCGATCTGGACGACGTCATCGAGATCACCAACGACGTCGCTCTGCGTCGCGTCCCACGGTTCACCGCGCGTGAGGCCGCGGCGCTCCTGGCGGGTCTGCAGATGGTGGCTGCGGTGCCCGCCGTCTCCGATTCGGGCCTCGTCGCCGGCCTGATCTCCAAGCTCTCTCGAGGCGCCGCGGATGCGCCCGCCGATGTGGTCGTCGCTCCGAGCGCCGTCGACGAGGTTCGCGAGGCGGTCGCCCGCGGGCTTCATGAGGGGGTCGCGATCTCCTTCACCTATCAGGCTCCCGACGCAGCCCCGACGACGCGCACGGTCGACCCGATGCAGATCCTCATCACCAACGGACAGTGGTACCTGCAGGGGTGGTGTCACCTCCGACAGGCGATGCGCACCTTCCATCTCGATCGGGTGAGCGCCCCGACGCTGACCGACATCCCGATCACCCACGCGGGCGATCAGGTTCCCGAGGCATTCGCAGGACTCGACGATGAGCGCGAGGTCACGGTTCGTGTCGCCGAGCGGCTGGCTCCGCTCCTGAACGGATTCCTTCCCCCCGGTGAGACCGAGGTGATCGACGGAGCCGTGACAGCGCGCCTCCATCTCGCCGACCCGCGGGGCATCAAGCGACTGGCTGCGCGCTTCGGCGGAGCGATGGAAGTCCTGGAACCCGGTGTCGCCCGCGCAGCCGCGAGGGACTGGGCCGCCTCGGGACTCGCCCTGTATCGCCAACCCGAAGCAAAGGTTTGATCTGTAGACTGGAGCGAACGCTCACCGACGACGGGAATCCTGACATGTTCGCTGGAATGCAAGGCTGGCACCTGCTTATCGTGCTCGCCGTGATCCTCCTCCTGTTCGGTGCTGCCAAGTTGCCGGCTCTCGCGAAGAGCATGGGACAGTCCGCGCGCGTGTTCAAGGGCGAGATGAAGGCGATGAAGGACGACGACGCCGCTCGCACCGATTCCGCAGCCGCCGAGCCGACCACGGTGAAGGACTCGGGAATCGACCCTGAGACCCCGCCCCGCGCCTGACCGGCCGTGGCAGCCATCGAACCGACCGTGATGCCGAAGGCGGATCGGGATCGACGGATGTCGCTGGGCGCGCATCTCGTCGAACTGCGCAAGCGTCTGATGTTCGCTGCGCTCGCGCTGCTGGTCGGCATGGTCGTCGCGTTCCTCATCGCCGACCCGATCATCAACTTCATCACCGAGCCGGTACGGATCATCGCCGAGAAGCGCGGAGACGACTTCAGCGCACTCAATTTCGGCACGGTCACGGCCGCGTTCGACATGCGCATGCGCATCGCCTTCTCCATCGGCATCTTCCTGTCGGCTCCGGTATGGCTGTGGCAGATCTGGGCGTTCATCATGCCCGGCCTCACCCGCAAGGAGGTCAGGTACACGATCGGTTTCGTCGTGGCCGCCGTTCCGCTGTTCTTCGCCGGCTGCTACCTCGGCGTCATGATCATGCCCCACATCATCGAACTGATGTGGAGCTTCACGCCCGCCGGGGCGACGAACCTCTACTCCGCTCAGGAGTACTACGATTTCATCTTCAAACTGATGATCGTGATCGGCATCTCGTTCGTATTGCCCGTGTTCCTGGTGGCACTCAACCTCGCAGGCGTCATGTCCGGACGGGCGATCCTCAAGGGATGGCGTGTCGCGATCATCATCGCCACGGTGTTCGCCGCGCTCGCGACGCCGGCGGCTGATGTCGTCAGCATGCTGATGCTCGCGGGCATCCTGATCGTCCTCTTCTTCGCCGCCGCAGGTCTCTCGCTGATCTTCGACCGACGAAAGCGCAAACGCGACGAGGCATCAGGGCTTCTGCCGGATCCGGCATGAGTTCGCCTTCCGAGAGGTACGCCCGCGCGCAGGACGCAGTGGAGCACCCGCAGTCGACGGCGTTCGCCGCACTGCAGAAGTTCCAGCTCGATCCCTTCCAGGTCGCCGGCTGTCACGCGCTCGAGAGCGGCCGGAGCGTGTTGGTCGCGGCGCCGACGGGCGCCGGGAAGACGATCGTCGGCGAATTCGCTATCCACCTCGCGATGCAGACTCCGAGTGACAAGGCGTTCTACACGACGCCGATGAAGGCCCTCTCGAACCAGAAGTTCCGAGAGCTGGTCGACGTCTACGGTGCCGACGAGGTGGGACTCCTCACGGGCGACACGAACATCAACGGCAACGCACGGATCGTCGTGATGACGACCGAGGTCCTTCGCAACATGATCTACGCCGATTCCTCTGCCCTCCGCGACCTCCGCTACGTCATCATGGACGAAGTCCACTACCTCGCCGACCGGTTCCGGGGCGCGGTGTGGGAGGAGGTCATCATCCACCTCCCCGCACGTGTCCGCCTCGTGTCGTTGAGTGCCACGGTGTCGAACGCGGAGGAGTTCGGCGACTGGCTCGACACCGTGCGCGGCGACACCGAGGTGATCGTCTCCGAGATCCGTCCCGTGCCACTCGAGCAGCACGTGCTCGTCCGCGACGACCTCCTGCCGCTGTTCGACGACCGCGCTGGTCTGGCCACGGCGCAGGTGAACCAGGAGTTGATGCGGATCCGCTCGTCGACGGGCACGACCTACGAGAACAACCGCCAGGCGCAGTCCTATCGCAGCGACCGTCATGCCGGCCGTCAGGCGAAGCGGCCTCCGCGGGGAGGACGTCGTCCGGTGCGTGCCGCCAATGCCCGCCGGATCGAGCGGATGGACCGCCCCGACGTCGTGCGGCTTCTGGAGCGGGCGAATCTGCTGCCGGCGATCTTCTTCATCTTCAGCCGCGTGGGGTGTGATGCCGCGGTGCAACAGGTGCGCCGCTCGGGGATCCGGCTCACCTCGAATGAGGAACGTGCCGAGATCCGGGCCATCGTCGAAGAGCGCACGCGCACGCTCCAGGAGGAGGACCTCGGCGTCCTCGGCTACTGGGAATGGCTCGACAATCTGGAGCGCGGCGTGGCGTCGCATCACGCGGGGCTGCTGCCTGCTTTCAAAGAGGTCGTCGAAGAGCTTTATCAGCGCAAGCTGGTCAAGGTCGTCTTCGCCACCGAGACGCTCGCGCTCGGGATCAACATGCCGGCACGCACCGTTGTGCTCGAGAAGATGGAGAAGTTCAACGGCGAGGCCCGGGTGGCCATCACCTCGGGGGAGTACACCCAGCTCACCGGGCGCGCAGGACGCAGAGGGATCGATGTCGAGGGTCACGCCGTCGTGCAGTGGACCGAGGGCATGGATCCACAGGCGGTCGCTGCACTCGCCTCCCGCCGCACCTACCCCTTGAACTCCAGCTTCCGGCCGACGTACAACATGGCCGTCAACCTGATCGACCTGTTCGGCAAGCCCAGGGCCCGAGAGATCCTGGAATCTTCGTTCGCCCAGTTCCAGGCCGACCGTGCCGTCGTCGGGCTGGCGCGGCAGGTGCGTGAAGCCGAGGAATCGCTGGCCGGCTATCAGAGCGCGATGGCCTGCGAACACGGCGACTTCCCCGAGTACGCGGCGATCCGACGCGAGCTGAGCGACCTCGAGAAGAAGAACCGTCAGGACTCGAACGCCCCGCGCGCGTCGCGCGACAAGCGCATGAAGCGCATCCAGACCCTGCGGACGCAGATGCAGCGTCACCCGTGCCATCGCTGTCCCGACCGCGAAGCGCACGCACGCTGGGCGGAGCGCTACTGGAAGCTCAAGCGTCAGACGGATCGCATCCGTCGTCAGATCGAGACACGCACCGGGACCGTCGCGCGGGTCTTCGACCGCGTCGTCGAGGTCCTGGAGACGCTCGACTATCTGCGTGACGAGGACGGGGAGACCACGCTGACCGAGGCTGGACGGACCATGCGTCGCATCTACGGCGAACGTGACCTGCTCGTCGCGGAGTCCTTGCGTCAAGGCCTCTGGGCCGGCCTCGATGCTCCGTCCCTTGCAGCCATGGCGTGCTGTCTGGTGTACGAACCCCGCCGCGACGAGGCGAACACGGGGGAGAGGGGTCTACCGCGAGGGCCCTTCCGCGCGGCGTATGAGAAGACGACCACGCTCTGGGCCGAGCTCGACGACCTCGAGCAGGACCATCACCTCCCCGGAAGCGAGCCCCTGGCCGCAGGCCTGGCCGGGGCGATGCACTCCTGGGCGCGGGGCGGGATGCTCGACCGAGTGCTGATCGATGCGGATATGGCGGCCGGGGACTTCGTGCGCTGGGCCAAGCAGACGATCGATCTGCTCGACCAGTTGTCGATCGTGGCCGAGGATGCGGCTCTCGCGCGTACGGCTCGTGCCGCGCTCGACGGGGTGCGTCGCGGCATCGTCGCCTACTCGTCGATGTGAGATGGACGGAATGACCGAGAAACCAGCGCCGCAGCGCGCCCTCCTGCCACTCTGGGCCGCTGTGCTCGCTGCCGCACTCGCCGCCCTGGCGATGGACCTGGCCTATCCTGAGGCCGCGATCTGGATTCTCGCCTTCCCCGCGACCGCGCTTCTGCTCGTCGCGCTGATCGGGCGCCGGTTCGGTGGGGCTCTGCTCGTCGGTCTCGTCTACGGCATCCTGTTCTTCGGGCTTCTCGTCTCCTGGACGTCGCGATACCTGGGGCCTGTTCCCTGGGCCGCCCTCAGCGTGGTGGAAGGTGTGCTGACCGCCGTCGCCCTGGTTCCGATCGCCCTCGCGTACCGTTGGATGCCGAAGGCCTTCCCGGGGACCGCAGGACGTCTCCTGGGGCTTCCCACGGTCATCGCCGCCCTCTGGGTCGGTCGGGAGCTGTTCATCGGCTCCTGGCCCTACGGGGGCTTCCCCTGGGCACGGATCGGCATGAGTCAGGCGGAGAGCCCTCTGGCATCCGTCACATCATGGGTCGGCGTCAGCGGTCTCAGTTTCCTGATGGTGCTCGTCGTCGCGATGCTGATCGAAGTCGTCCGACTGCGTGCATGGCGTGGTCCGATCCTGCTGATCGCGCCCGCCGCCGTCCTCGCGGTGCTGCTGTTCACCCCGCTCTTCCCGACGTCCCCGAGTGGCTCCCTGCGCATCGCGGCGGTGCAGGGGAACGGTCCCACCGGGTACTTCGATGACCGCGAAGCGTTCGCCGTCATCCAGGCACAGACCGAAGCCACAGCGCCTCTTTACGGCGAGGACGTCGATCTCCTCGTCTGGCCCGAAGGCTCACTGGACGGCGACCCCTTCCAGATCGACGACCTCGCTCGGCGGATGACGCTCGTCGCCAATCGGATCGACGCCCCGTTGCTGGCGAATGCGGCCACCGGGCGCGACGACCGCTTCTTCAACACCTCCATGCTCTGGAACGCCGACGGCACCGCGACGCAGCTGCACGACAAGCGTCACCCTGTCCCTTTCGGGGAGTACGTGCCCGACCGTGCCTTCTTCAACGCGCTCGCGCCCGATCTCATCGGGCTCATCCAGAGGGAGTACACCCCGGGGCCGAACCCCCCGATCATGGATGTCGGCGACGTGCGCGTCGGTCTCGCCATCTGTTTCGACGTGATCTACGACGACGTGATCTGGCAGGGCCTGAACTCCGGTGCCGAGGTGCTGGTGTTCCAGACCAACAACGCCGACTTCCGCGGTACGGACGAGAACCTCCAGCAGCTCGCCTTCGCGCGGATGCGGGCGATCGAGACGGGCCGCAGCGTGGTGAACGTCTCCACGGTCGGCACCAGCCAGGTCATCCGCGCGGACGGCTCGACGGTCACCAGCCTGGACGCAGATGAGGCCGGAGCGATGCTCGAAGATGTCGAGCTCCGGTCCGGCCTCACGGCGGGGGGCGTACTTGGCCGCNNCCGCCCCCACGGCGGGTGTCGTACTTGGCCCCTGGGTGCAGGCGATCCTGCTGTGGGGCGGTCTCGGCGCGCTCCTCGTCGGGTGGTGGCGCGCCCGGAGGCGCTAGGCGCCGATCTTCTCGCGGGTCGGGTCTTCGCCGGCGCCGCGCCGGGCGCGGATGAAGGCGAGGCGCTCTTCGAGAAGCTCTTCGAGCTCGGCGCGGGTACGGCGCTCCAGGAGCATGTCCCAATGGGTGCGGGCGGCCTTCTCATCGCTGGCCTCGAGCGTGACGGCCTGACCGTCGACGTTCAAGCGCGCCTCGGCGCCGCACGCGCGGCACTCCCAGGTCTGGGGCGGCTCTGCATCCGCCGCGAACATCAGGTTCGTGACGTGGCCGCAAGTGTCACAGGTGTAGGTGGTCTCACGGCGCTCCATGAAAACGACGCCCTCTTCGCTCTGTAGGCTCTGGGCGCCGAGTCGGATGCCGCGCAGGCTGCGATCTGCCATTGTGTGGTCCTCTCGTCGCTGTCAGGTATAACGCTCCAGCCTGTGCGCTTCATCCACGTGCCCGCCTTCTCGGCGGAACTCACAGGTTAATCCCAGCGCCGGAGGTTATGGGGCGAGTCGTGAGTCAGCGAGGAGAGAGCGTCTTGACAGCGAGATCCGCGCGATCGGAGACGATCCCGTCAGCCCCGAGGCCGACGAGTCGCCGCATGTCCTCGGGGTCGTTGACGGTCCACACATGGACCTCGACGCCATGCCGGTGCGCCGCACGCAGGAGCGCGGGGGTCAGGACCTTCAGCGCGCCGTAGCGCTCGGGAACCTGCAACGCGTCGATCTCGCGGAGCAGGCGGGCGGGGGAGAGGTGGAGTGCCGAGGCCCCCCGCAGGGAGGCGATCGTCCGGCTCCCTCCCGACGTCGCGGGACGGAGAGCGGCGCCGGCTCGCAGGACCGAGGCGAGGGCGGCACGGCGGTTCGCGTCGGAGAAGCTGGTCAGGAGGACGCGGTGGGTGTGATCGACCAGGATCGGGCCGAGAGGCTCGACGGCTGCGGCCGTCTTCACATCGATGTTGAAACGCACGTCCGGGAACGAAGCCAGCGCCTCCGACACCGTCAGGAGTCCACCGTGGTCGGCGAACAGTGTCCGCAGTTCGCGTGTGCGCACATCGTGGACCCTTCGGCTGTCGCCGATCAGACGGGTCAGGGTCGTGTCGTGGAACAGCACCACATCGCCGTCCGCGGTGACCTGGCAGTCGGTCTCGATATAGTCGACGCCCGCCGCGTGCGCGGCGGCGAAAGCCGCGGCAGAGTTCTCCCAGACGCCGGAGTCCTCGCCTGCCGCGGTGATCAGACCGCGGTGGGCGAGGACTCGGGGATGCCGCGTCTTCGAGAAGTACGGGTGCGTCACGCGCCCGGAAGCGTGTTCGTCGGGCCCTGGCCCGCCTTCGGGGTGAACGCACTGCCGATGCCCTTGAGCGCCTCGGTGAGTTCGCTCGGGATGATCCACAGCTTGTTGGACTGCCCCTCGCTGATCTTCGGCAGCATCTGCAGGTACTGGTAGGCGAGCAGCTTGTCATCCGGCTCGCCCTGGTGGATGGCGCTGAAGACGTTCTGAATCGCCTCGGCCTCACCCTGTGCGCGGAGCACAGCAGCCTGCTTGTCACCCTCTGCCCGGAGGATCTCGGCCTGACGGGCACCCTCGGCCTCGAGGATCGCCGACTGCTTGGTTCCCTCGGCCGTGAGGATCGCGGCGCGTCGGTCACGCTCGGCGCGCATCTGCTTCTCCATGGAGTCCTGGATCGAGATGGGCGGGTCGATCGCCTTCAGCTCGACGCGGCCGACGCGGATTCCCCATTTGCCGGTGGCCTCGTCGAGCACGACGCGCAGCTGCCCGTTGATGTTGTCGCGGCTTGTGAGTGCCTCTTCGAGGTTGAGGCCACCGACGACGTTGCGAAGAGTGGTGGTGGTCAGCTGTTCGACCGCACCGAGGTAGTTCGCGATCTCGTAGGTGGCTGCGCGCGCGTCGGTGACCTGGAAGTAGACGACCGTGTCGATCGACACGACCAGGTTGTCCTCGGTGATGACCGGCTGCGGCGGGAAGGACACGACCTGCTCGCGCATGTCGATCAGGGGGCGCAGGCGATCGATGAACGGGACGAGGACGTTCAGACCGGGGGTCAACGTCTTGTGATAGCGCCCGAGGCGCTCGACGACCCCTGCCGTCGCCTGGGGGATGATGCGGATCGCACGGGCGACGGTGACCACCACGAAGATGATCACCGCGATCACGAGGATCCACAGGATCGCTGTGGGGATGAACGATGCGTCGTTCACGGGTTCTCCTAGTCGTTGACGGGACGGACGATGGCGGTCGCACCGTTGATCGCGGTCACGGCGATCGGAGCGCCCTGCGGGATCGGCACGGGCGTGGCGGTGCGAGCGGTCCAGGTGTCGCCGTTGGCGAGCTTGACCTGGCCGGAGATCTGAGTGATGTCGTGCAGCGCGATACCGCGCAGGTCGACGAGGGCGTCGACGTTCGACTTGGTCGGATCTTCTCCGCGGCGCAGTCGCTTGAGGAGCGGGGGACGCAGGAAGAGGATGAACAGCGCGGCGGCGGCCGCGGCGATGATGACCTGCAGCCAGACCGGAACACCGATCAGATCCGTGACCAGCCCCACGACGCTGCCGAAGCTCAGCATCAGGAAGGTGAAGTCCAGCGACAGCATCTCGATGACGAGGAAGACGGCGATCAGGACCAGCCAGCCGATCCAAGCCCATTGGTCGATGAACGTGACGAATGTCGTGAAGTTGTCCATGCGGCCTCCTTTGTGGTCAACGTATCACGCGGGCACCGACGGATCAGGGTGCCACAGCGCGCGCTTGATAGTGTGAGAGGGCCGTGCGATCACGGCTTTTTCACGCATCATGAGGAGTCACCGTGACCGACGTTCTTCCCGCAGGATCCCTTGACGGCAAGGTCGCTCTTGTCACCGGTTCATCGCGGGGCATCGGCGCCGACACCGTGCGCTACCTCGCCGAGGCAGGCGCCGACGTCGTCATCAACTTCCGCAACAAGGCACCGCGTGCAGAGAAGCTCGCCGCCCAGCTCCGCGAGCTCGGCCGTCGCGCTCTCGTCGTCGGCGCGGACCTGACCGACCAGGCATCCGTCGCCGAGATGTTCGAGGCGATCCGCGCCGAATACGGGCGGCTCGACGTCCTCGTGCTCAACGCCTCCGGCGGCATGGAATCCGGCATGGCCGAGGACTACGCCCTCGCGCTGAACCGTGACGCCCAGCTCAACGTCCTGAACGCAGCGACGCCCCTGCTCGGAGACGGCGCGCGCGTCGTGTTCGTCACCAGCCACCAGGCGCACTTCATCCGGACCACGCCGACCATGCCGGAGTACGAACCGGTGGCACTCTCGAAGCGGGCGGGGGAAGACTCGCTCCGCGAGCTCATCCCCGGACTGACCGAGAAGGGGATCGGGTTCACCGTCGTCTCGGGCGACATGATCGAAGGAACGATCACGGCGACTCTGCTCGAGCGCGCGAACCCGGGCGCCATCGCCGAGCGCCGGGAATCGGCCGGCAAGCTCTACAACGTCTCGGAGTTCGCAGCCGAGGTCGCCAAGGCCGTCATCGACCCGGTACCGGCGGACAACACGCGCCTCGTCGGTGACGTGAGCGCCTTCGCCGCCGAGTAGCCAGGGCGCACAGATCGGCCCCGTCCTGCACGCTGCGGGACGGGGCCGTTCTGATTTCAGACCGAGAGGATCAGCTCGTCGCTCCACCCTGCACGGCGGAGACGTATTCCTTCTCGTCTCGACCGAGCGTGATGGCGCGCACGATCTGGATGATTCCGAGCACGACCAGCGAGATGCCCAGCAGCAGCCAGAACGCGAAGCCGGCGATGAGCGGCGAGAACAACACGATGATTCCCGCGACGATGCTCAGGATCGCGTAGAGGACGGTCCAGACGCGCGAGCCGTCGCTGCCCAGCAGTGTGAGCGCGACGATCCCATCGACGATCCAGCTGACGCCGATGAAGATCACGACCACGAAGGCGAGCGTGGCGGCGGCGGCATTCAGGTTGAAGTACGCGATGACACCGGCAGCGATGTAGAGCAGGCCGAGGACGATGTGACCGACGCGCGCCCACCCGCCCTTCGCGCTCGAGAAGATGCCGAGTCCGACGTAGACGAGACCGGCGATGATGAGGTAGGTGGCGAAGATCGCCGTCACGATGACCGCGGACTTCACCGGCCAGACGAGGAGGACGATTCCGGCGAGCAGCGCCAGCACACCGGCGACGGCCAGCGTGACGCGGATCGACTTGAACAACGACTTGGCCTCCGTGAGTGGTTCAGACATGGTGGGGACCCCTTTCTGAGAAGATCCTGTGAGGATGCGCCCTCAGGATAGCGCTCCGCCGGGCCGGAGCGGGGGAGAAGCCGTCTTCCGCGTTTCGTTCCGTCATGCCGCGACTTCCGGGGACATGGCAAGATCAAGTCGTGACCGACGTCGACGAAGTTCGCCTCCGCGAACTCACCGTGATGAGGAGAGTCCGAGACCGCATCGACCGGGAGTACGCACGACCACTCGATGTCGAGGCGCTCGCCCGCGGTGTGCATATGTCGGCGGGGCACCTGAGCCGGCAGTTCAGAGAGGCCTACGGCGAGTCTCCCTACTCGTATCTGATGACCCGACGTATCGAGCGGGCGATGGCACTCCTGCGACGCGGAGACCTGACGGTGACGGAGGTGTGCTTCGAAGTGGGCTGCTCCTCGCTCGGCACATTCAGCACGAGATTCTCCGAGCTGGTCGGTGTCGCACCCAGCGTGTACCGTGAACGCGCTGCCAGCGTCGAGGGAATCCCCTCGTTCCAGGCCAAACACGTGACCAGACCGATCAGGAATCGAGAAGCGCCGCGCACCGATGCGCACCTAACGTGAACACCATGAACATCAGCATCCACTACGCATTCCTTCCGCACACCGATGCCGAAGCTGCGCTCGCCTTCTACCGCGACGCCCTCGGCTTCGAGGTGCGCAACGATGTCGGGTACGACGGCCTGCGGTGGCTCACCGTCGGGCCCGAGGGGCAGCCGCAGACATCGATCGTGCTGCACCCGCCGGCAACCGATCCGGGCATCACGGACGCCGAGCGTCAGACGATCCTCGAGCTGATCGCCAAGGGCAGCTACGCGGCCCTCACGCTGGCCAGCGATGACGTCGATGCCCTCTTCGAGCGTCTCGTCGAACGTGGAGCCGATGTCGTGCAGGAGCCCATCGATCAGCCCTACGGTGTGCGCGACTGCGCGTTCCGTGATCCTGCAGGCAACCTGCTGCGTATCAACCAGGCCGCCTGACCTTCTCTCCACCGATCCCACGAAAGACGCCGATGACCACGGACGAGCACCCCGCAGACACCCACGACCTGATCCGCGTACAGGGCGCGCGCGAGAACAATCTCAAGGACGTCAGCGTCGATATCCCGAAGCGCCGTCTGACCGTGTTCACCGGCGTGTCTGGTTCGGGGAAGAGCTCGCTCGTCTTCGACACGATCGCGGCGGAGTCGCGGCGCATGATCGACGAGACCTACAGCGCCTTCGTCCAGGGGTTCATGCCGTCGGTGCCCCGTCCAGATGTCGACATCCTCGAGGGTCTGACCACGGCGATCATCGTCGACCAGGAGCGTCTGGGAGCGAACCCCCGATCGACCGTCGGCACCGTCACCGACGCCAACGCGATGCTCCGCATCCTGTTCAGCAAGCTGGGGCAGCCCTATATCGGCGGACCGACCGCCTTCTCGTTCAACATCCCGACGCAGAAGGCCAGCGGTGTCATGACAGGCCCGGGCGGAGAGAAGAAGATCGTGAAGGATGCGATCTACCTCGGCGGCATGTGTCCGCGATGCGAGGGGAGGGGAGCGGTGTCCGACCTCGATCTCGCCCAGATCGTCGACGAATCGAAGTCTCTCGACGACGGTGCCATCATGGTGCCCGGCTACACGGCCGACGGATGGATGGTGAAGGGGTTCTCCCAGTCGGGCTTCTATCCCGCGGATAAGCCGATCTCCCAGTTCACCGACAAGCAGCGACACCTCTTCCTCTACGGCGAGGTCACGAAGGTGAAGATCTCCGGGATCAACATGACGTACGAGGGTCTCATCCCGAAGATCACGAAGTCGATGCTTTCGAAGGACCTCGACGCGCTGCAGCCGCACATCCGGGCCTTCGTGGAGCGCGTGGCCACGTTCGCCGTCTGCCCGGAGTGCGATGGGACGCGGCTCACCGAGGGGGCGCGGTCGTCGAAGATCGAGGGTGTGAGCATCGCCGATGCGTGCCGCATGCAGGTGACAGACCTGGCCGATTGGGTCCGGGGACTCGATCTCCCCGGAGCCGGTCCGCTGCTGCAGGCGCTCAGCGCCAATCTCGACGCCTTCGTGACGCTCGGCCTCGGATACCTCAGTCTGGAGCGTCCGTCTGGCACGTTGTCCGGGGGAGAGGCGCAGCGCATCAAGATGCTGCGGCACCTCGGGTCATCGCTCACCGACATCACCTACGTGTTCGACGAGCCGACGATCGGTCTGCACCCGCACGACATCCAGCGCATGAACGGCCTGCTGCTGAAGCTGCGGGACAAAGGCAACACCGTGCTGGTCGTCGAGCACAAGCCAGAGACCATCGCGATCGGCGACCACGTCGTCGATCTGGGGCCTGGTGCGGGCAGCGCCGGTGGGGAGATCTGCTTCGAGGGCACGGTCGAGGGGCTGAAGGCCAGCGGCACCAAGACCGGTGACCACCTCGAGGATCGGGCCCAGCTCAAGGAGGCAGTGCGCTCCGGAACCGGATCGATCGAGGTGCGCGGGGCCGCGGCGAACAACCTCCAAGACGTCGATGTCGACATCCCGACGGGGGTCCTCACCGTCGTGACGGGCGTGGCGGGCTCGGGCAAGAGCTCGCTCATCCACGGGTCGGTGTCCAAGCGCGACGGAGTCGTGGCGATCGACCAGGCCGCGATCAAGGGCTCCCGGCGAAGCAACCCGGCGACGTACACGGGACTCCTCGAGCCGATCCGCAAGGCTTTCGCAAAGGCGAACGGCGTGAAGCCGGCTCTTTTCAGCGCGAACTCCGAAGGCGCCTGCCCCTCGTGCAAGGGCGCGGGTGTGATCATCACGGAGCTCGGCTTCATGGACACGATCGAGACTCCCTGTGAGGACTGCGGAGGCAAGCGCTTCCAGGCCGGGGTGCTGGAGTACAAGCTCGCAGGCAAGGACATCACCGAGGTGCTCGATCTGCCGGTCTCCGAGGCCCGGGTGTTCTTCAGCGACGGGGAGGCCAAGCTGCCCGCCGCCACGGCGATCCTCGGGCGGATGGAAGACGTGGGACTCGGCTACCTGTCACTCGGGCAGCCGCTGTCGACGCTGTCCGGTGGCGAACGCCAACGCATCAAGCTCGCGATCCAGATGGGGGAGAAGGGCGACGTCTACGTGCTCGACGAGCCCACGACCGGCCTTCACCTCGCCGATGTGGACAAGATCCTGGGACTGCTGGATCGACTCGTGGATGCCGGCAAGACCGTGATCGTGATCGAGCACCATCAGGCAGTCATGGCGCACGCGGACTGGATCATCGACATCGGGCCGGGAGCCGGACACGACGGTGGCAGGATCGTCTTCGAGGGAACGCCGAGCGATTTGGTATCCCAAAAATCGACGCTCACGGGGGAGCACCTCGCGGAGTACGTCGGGGCGTGAGAACGTCGGAGTGCGTGCCCACGCTCGCACTCCGACCATCACGCGTCTCCGGCGGCTCCGCCTCCGTCGACTCGCGCGATGATCGTGTACGTGCAGGGGATCAGATCCCGCTCGGCCTCGGGCCAGGCGTAGCCGCCGGACACCTCGACCATGCGATCGCTGAATCGCCACGGCAGCGTACGGCCTTCATCGAAGTGGACGAGTCTGAGCCCTGCATGCAGCAGCGCGCCGAGGATCTCGGACAACGGGTGCGGCCACTCGTAAGTGCGGGCGTGGTCGATACGACCGTCGCCCGCATACGTGCTGTCGTCGTCCCACTGCTGCGCGCGACCGGTCGCGAAGTAGGAATAGCGCGTGGTCAGCGTGTCCGCGTCCTCATCCAGCGCATACAGGGCGGGATGACCGTCGCGGATGAAGAACATCCCGCCCGGACGCAGCAGCTGCACGATCTGCGCCGCCCACCGCTCCAGGTCGTCGAGCCAGCTGATCGTCCCGATACTCGTGTACACGACGTCGAAGTCACCGGTGACTGCAGCCCGCGCATCGAGGACATCGGTCTGCACCCACGTCGCATCGACACCCAGACGCACGGCGAGATCGCTCGCCGCACGCAGCGCAGACGGCGAGAAATCGACGCCGGTCACCGTCGCACCGGCGCGAGCCAGTGAGACCGTGTCGGTGCCGATGTGGCATTGCAGGTGACAGAGATCGAGGCCAGACAGACCGCCCGCAGGAAGGAACGAGGTCATCGTCGCGAGGTCGTCGCGAACGACGTCGCTGAGATGCGCGGGATCGTCGAACGCGGCGAGCCCATAGGCTTCCGTGTGCACCGGGACGCGGTCCTCCCAGTTCTCCTGATTCGCGCGTCGCGCAGATTCCCAGTCGATGTCGACGTTGCTTCCGTTCACGAGGCGAGCCTATCGATCACCGCTCTCGGATCACGAAAGATAGCCGATAATGCACATTATGTCAGCTAAAAAGATCGTCAGCGCCACCGGTGACAGATGCAGCTCCCGGTACCAGCACGCCCCCGTGCGATGATCGGTGCGTGCATCCAGCCACCCACGAGCCGCCCGGATATGCGTGTCCGTTCTGCAAATTCCAACAGGGTCTGTACGACGAACTCAGCATGCCGTCCGACGTGGTCGCCGTCACCGACCGTGCATTCGCTCGGATCGCGCCGAAGTGGTGGCCGGGGAACCCCGGAGCGGTCCTCGTCATCCCGCGGACGCACGTGGAGAACATCTACGACCTGTCACCGGAGGACGGCTTCGCGGTGTGGGATCTGACGCAGAGGGTGGCGATCGGCATCCGGTCATCCTACGAATGCGAGGGGACCTCCATCCGGCAGCACAATGAGCCCGCAGGAGACCAGGACGTCTGGCACCTGCATGTGCATGTGTTCCCCCGCTTTCCGGACGATCGGCTGTACCAACGACACGGAGACGCGGAGTGGGTGGATCCCGGCCGTCGCGAGACATTCGCGTCGAAACTCAGGGCCGCGCTGGGAATGCCGTTCGCGCTCGATTGATCGCCGGACTCGACCCGCCTGGCGGGCGCTGCAAGGATGGTTCGATGACTCTCACGGGCAGTGGCTCCACGCGCCTCGTCATTCTGCGCGGCGATGCCGCATCGGGGAAGACGACGACGGCGAGGGCACTGCGACCGGCACTAGGTCAACGGGTCGCCGTCATTTCTCAAGACCACTTCCGCCGTGAGCTGCTGCACGACCCCAACCGGTTGAGACGCTCTCGAGCGGCGAGCATCCTGATCGTCGGCGCCGCCCGGCAGGCGCTGGACCTCGGCTACGACGTCATCCTCGACGGGATCTTCAATCTGCGCGACTACGCCGAAGCTTTCGAGAGCTTGTACCTCGACCATCGCGGAACGACAGGAATCTATCAGTTCGACGTCGGCCTCGAAGAGACGATTCGGCGCCATGCCGGAAGACCTCTCGCGAACGCTTTCGGGGAGGACGAGATCCGCCGATGGCACGACGGGTGGCAACCACTCCCCTGGTTCGATGAGCGACGGGTCGGCCCGGAGACGACCACCGATCAACTCGTGACGATGATCCTCGAAGATCTCGGCCACCGCATCGCCGACTAAGCCGGTTCCTCAGCCGCCGGATCAGCAATCGGCCACGGTGACCGGAGTCGGCTGTACACGAGCATGTCCCGGCGCTCATCGCCGATCTTCTGCCACGAATGAAGCAACCCTTCGCGCGCATAGCCCGCCTTCTCAGCAGTCCGGAGTGAGGGCCCGTTCGTCGGATCGATGTGCAGCTGCAGACGATGCAGATCGGCGAGGTGCCACGCCCATTCCGTGAGGGTTCGCAGCGCGCTGTAGGCGTATCCCTCGCCGCGTCGCGTGGGTCGGATCCAGTAGCCGACGGTCGCTCGACCCTGGTCCCGGTCTCGAAGCCACAGCCCGATCTGCCCCACGCATTCTTCGTTCGCCTCGATCGCGAACGAGTAGCCGATACCCTTCGCTGCCCGCTCGTGCTGCCGGACCAGCCACGCGCCGGCGAGCCCGGGATCAGCGACGATGGGAACGGTGGTGACGTCGGTGATCGAACGATCGAAGGACGCCTCCAACACGGCATCGATGTCAGATTCCTCGAAAGGCCGGAGAACGATCTCGGGACCCTGTACCCGCGGAACGCTGAGTCCTGAGGTACCCGCGATCGCTCCGCTGTGCGGATCGACGAGATCACGGCGGTAGGTGATCATGGGCTCGCCGCCGAGCGGGTGCGGGACAGGCTCCGAGACCGCCGCGAACCCCTCCGATTCGTAGAGCGGGATGGCGGCGTTCCCTCGCCGCACCGCGAGTTCGAGGCTGAAGAAGCCGGCACCCGTCGAATACTGAATCGCATCGCGCAGCAGGGCACGACCACGTCCCTGCCCGGCGGATGACGGCATCACGGCGATCCGCTCCAACACGGCCGTCGTCTCGTCGTGTGTCTTCGGCGTGGTGAGAGCGAAACCCGCCAGAGGCTCCCCCGTGAGCGCGAACCGGAGGACATGGCCATCGAACAGCTTTCGCATGCGATCGGCGATCGAGCGGGAGTCGACATCCCCGTCACGGTGCCGGAGCGCGTGAATCCAGACGTCCACGCATCTCTCGATGTCCTCGGGGATGTCGCCCGCCACGATGTCCGTCATACCGGCAATCGTCGCACGCGCGACACCGGCGAAGCCACGGCTGACTCCTACTGCGTCGACCAGACTCCGAGCTCCGTGCCCGTCGGGTCGGCGAAGTGCAGGCGTCGCCCGCCGGGGAACGCGTACGGCTCTTGGAGGATCGTTCCGCCGGCCTTCTCGATAGCCGCCTTCGTGGCGTCGAGGTCTTCCGAATAGAGCAGTACGAGCGGACCTCCGACGGGACGCGGCTCGTCGGCCAGCATCAGACCACCGGTTTCGTTGCCGTCGCCTCGTGGCGACACGATCCCGGCGTATCCGGGGCCGTAGTCGTTGAAGCTCCAGCCGAAGGCGTCACCGAAAAAGCTCTTCGACGCCTCCATATCGGTGACGACGAGCTCGATGTAGTCGAGTGAGTGGTGCAAAGGGGAACTGGTCATGGCGCCACCGTAGCGACCCCGACCGACATCGAGCGGAGGTCGCCGAATGCGCGCCGTCGGAGGAGTAGCGTTGAGGCGTGCCGCAGGTCTCCCCGTCCCCCGTCTCGACACCGGGGTGGAGAGCCTGGGTGATCTGGTCGGTCGGAGTC
The DNA here is from genome assembly GCF_002377845.1 of Microbacterium sp. UBA3486. Taxonomy (NCBI): domain Bacteria; kingdom Bacillati; phylum Actinomycetota; class Actinomycetes; order Micrococcales; family Microbacteriaceae; genus Microbacterium; species Microbacterium sp. UBA3486. The sequence goes on along the minus strand of NZ_DFQP01000039.1, from coordinate 56,622 downwards.
GCCGCTTACGTGTTGGCCATCACGAACCGCACATCGCTCGGCGCTGTCGGCGTCGAAGCGGCCGACCGCTTCCAGGCGGATGCATCGACGCTCGCTCTTTTCGCCGTGGTCCAACTCGCCGTGTACGGAGGAATGCAGATCCCGATCGGAGTGCTCCTCGATCGCTTCGGCTCGCGCCCGATCATGACCGTCGGCATGCTGCTGATGGCCGCAGGCCAGCTGACCATGGCCCTCTCCCCCAGCATCGGCATTGCGATCTTCGCGCGCGTCCTGCTCGGTGCCGGTGATGCCGCGATCTTCCCCGCGGTGCTACGACTCGTCGCGACCTGGTTTCCCGCCCAACGCGGGCCGCTCATGGTCCAGTTCACCGGCATCATCGGTCAAGCCGGCCAGCTGATCGCCCTGGTCCCGCTGGCCGCACTCCTGCACGCCACCAACTGGACCATCACCTTCGGCAGCATCGCGGGCCTCGGTGTGCTGTTCACCATCCTCGTGGCGCTGGTGATTCGCAACCATCCCGCAGAGCGCGGCGCCGACGTCACGGTGAACACCGATACCGGTGTCGTCCGCGTCGTCACCTCCGCCATAGATACCGGTGTCGGCATACGTGCCGCCTGGGCACACCCGGGCACGCGGCTGGCCTTCTGGTCGCACTTCACGACCCCGTTCGCGGGTACCGCGTTCGTGCTGCTCTGGGGAATGCCCTTCCTCACTGCGGCGGAAGGGCTCGACACGGCCCACGCCGCGGGAATCATCTCCGTATATGTCGTGGCCGGCATGCTTCTGGGACCCCTCATCGGCGACCTCTCCCGGCGGCTTCCGAATCACCGGTCGCTCGCGCTGGTGCTCCCCGCCGTCGGGGTACAGATGGCAGCGTGGGCCGCTGTCATCGCTGTGCCCGACACCGCGCCCATCTGGCTCCTCTATGTGCTGGCGATCGCCCTCGCGACCGGAGGGCCCGCCTCCATGATCGCGTTCGACCATGCGCGGACGCACAACCCCACCCACCGTCTGAGCACCGCCACCGGTGTGACGAACGCGGGAGGGTTCATCGCCGCGCTCATCGCCATCTTCCTCATCGGCCTCGCACTCGACCTGCAGGGCGCCGGCACTCCCGAGACATACTCGCTCGAGGCCTTCCGGATCGCGTTCCTGATGCCGATCCCCCTCTGGATCATCGGCACGGTGTTCATCCTCATCGAACGCAAGCGGACGCGCATCCGCATGGGCCTCGATCCGGAACGTCGGCGCTGAGCGCACCCTATCGGAGCAGGTGCTGCAGCGTCTCCACGATGAGCTCGACGCTGACGCGCTCCGGCACCTCCTCGTCGCCGGCTTCGAACTCCGCGAGTTCGATCCCCCGGACCGAATCGGACGGCAGCGCCGCGAAAATCGCCGCCACGTGGTGAGGCAGCAACCCGCCTCCGACCCGGTAGGCGGCGGGGATGTACCCGGGTTCGAGCACGTCCCAATCGACGTGGATCCACACGGGACGTCCGGCGACGAGTTCGAGGACGCGCTCCGGCGTGCTCTCGGAAGGAGCGAGAACGGTGACCCCCGCTTCGGCGAGCAACTCACCCTCAGCGACGTCGATGTCTCGACCGCCGACCACGATCACCTGCTTCGGATCGATGCCGTCGCCGTGCCCACTGTCCCAGAGTCCGCACGCCGCGGCCAGGACCATACCGCCGAGATAGCCCGAATCCGTCGTATCCGGAGTGTTGAAATCGCCGTGTGCGTCGATCCAGAGCACGACGGCGTCGGGATGGTGCTCGGCAGCAGTGGGAAGAGTGCCGAGGCTCGCCGCGCAGGTGTTCGTGATCAGGAGGGGTGTCGCGCCCGTAGAGATGGCGTCGTGCACCGCTGCGCGCAATCCGCTCAGAGTCGCCTCCGCTTCGGGAAGCGCGACGGACCAGTCATCGACCAGGCCCGGTGTCGGGGTGCCGACGACGTGCGGTTCGATCTCCAGCAATGCCGAGACCGCGTCACCCACGCGTCGTGCCCCCACGAGCGCTCCGTCGGTGCGATCGGCCACTCGGCCTTGGGAGACGATGAGCGCGTAGGAAGGTGCCATGTCCCCAGCTTTCCATCCGCGGGATGTCAGGACAAAACGTGGAGTGATGCGGACACGGCGGCCGCGCGGTACCGGCGTCTCAGCTCCGACGAGGCGTCCATCCGGAAGGCAACGGTCCATTCCGGACAGCACGTTCGCGGTCCGCGCGCGCGGACCAGCCCTGTGCACTGTCGGCCGTGTCGAACGCACCCCGCGCCAGTCGGAGCCCGACATCCTCGTGATGCATGCGCGGCGCGCCCCCGCGACGCACCGATGCCCGCACGCTCCACGCGTCGTCGGCGAACCCGCCGCCGCGGAAGACGCGGTAGTCGTCATAACGGGCGGGATCCAACAGGTCCCAGCACCACTCCCAGACGTTGCCGAGCGTGTCGAAGAGACCGTTGAGGTTCGGCAGCTTGCCGCCGATGTCCTGCGGAGAGGACACCCCGTCCGCACTCGTCCATGCCGCATCGGCAAGAGGCGCATAGTGCGGACCTGTCGACCCGGCGCGGCAGGCGAACTCCCACTCCGCTTCGGTGGGGAGCCGGTACCCGTCGGCGGTCGTGTCCCAGGTCACCTCCTCGCCATCGAACAGATAGACCCGATCCAGGCCCTCCCATTCGGATGCGGCGTTGCAGAAGTGGATCGCGCGCAACCAACTGAGGTCGGCGGCGGGGCGACGCGGATGGCGCACCGGGATGCCCAGCACCTCGGTGAGCTGTTCCTCGGTCACCGGATACACACCGATCCGGAACGGCTCGAGTGTCACATCACGCCGCTCGTCACGACGCGCATCGTGCAGCGTCAGGACACCGGCGGGTATACGCGCCAATTCGAAGTCGCTCACCGATCCCCCGCAACCGAGGAACCGCTTCGCATCACGAGGGCACTCGTTCGACCCAGGACGGGTACTTCGCCGTACGGCCATCGCCCGACGAGGTGCGCGTCACGCGTCGGCGGACCCAGGGACCGACGAACTCCCGGTAGTAGGCGAGCCCCGATGGCCCGGTACCCAGTCGATCATTCGGGGCCCACCATGTCGCCGGGGGCTCGAAGCCGAGCGCGTGCAGCACGCGGGCAGCGACACGGTGGTGACCCGCCGCGTTCATGTGCAGACGGTCATCCGCCCAGTACGCACCGCGCGAGAGCTCACGATCCGGCCAATTGAGTGCTCGGACCACGTCGGGGCGCTCTTCGATCCGCCGGAGCACCGCGTCGGAGAGCAGATCGCCCCGCCGCTGGACGAGGGAGCCCATCGGGAGCTGCCCGCTGGGATTGGCACCCGAGAGCAGGATCATGGTCACGCCTTCCTCATCGCACCGACGCAGCACTCGGCTGAAGGCATCGGCGATGTGCTCGACATCGGTGCGCGGGCGCAGCATGTCGTTGCCACCGCCGTTGAAGGAGAGATGCGTCGGGCGCAGGGCGAGCGCGGGTTCGAGCTGCTGCTCGACGATCGGCCAGGCGAGCTTGCCCCTGATCGCGAGGTTCGCGTACTGGATGGAGTGGCCCGCCGCGTCCGCCCAGCCTTGGGCCGCGAGATCGGCCCAGCCGCGCTCCCGCCCATCCGGAAGAACGTCACCGACCCCCTCGGTGAACGAGTCGCCGATCGCCACGTACCGCACATCTGCCATCGTCCCAGCCTATTGCGGCTCACGACGCGCCGCGTCAACGGTCGTCGAGAGCCTGACCACCCCGATCGACGAGCCCCCATGCCGCGGCGGCCGCACCGAGGAAGCACACGCCGAACACGGCGAACAGCAGCGGAGCCCCACCGGCGATCAGAAGGACCGGTACGGAAAGCGGCGCCACGATCGATGCGATGCGGCCGACCCCGGCGGCCCAGCCCGCGCCCGTTCCCCGCAACGACGTCGGATAGATCTCGGGCGTGACGGCGTACAGCGCGCCCCAGGCACCCAGGTTGAAGAAGGACAGAGCCATGCCCGCAGCGATGATCGCTCCCTCGGTCGTGGCCGTGCCGAAGATCACAGCCGAGACGGCCGACCCCAGAAGGAACACCGACAGGGTCAGCCGCCGCCCCCAGACCTCGATCAGCCACGCGGCGACCGCGTATCCCGGAAGCTGCGCGAGCGTGATGATCAGTGTGAATCCGAACGAGCGGACGAGATCGAACCCGGCGTCCACGAGGATGCTCGGAATCCAGATGAACGCGCCGTAATAGGCGAAGTTCACGCCCAGCCACACCACCCAGAGGCAGAGGGTGCGCAGGCGGAACTCGGGGTTCCAGAGCGTGGCGAGGCGGGCCCGAGCCGTGACCGCGATCGCGCGGGACGCCGGCTCCTTCCGAATGGCCGGGGGCGTCCCCACACCGGCATCAGCCTCGAAGGCCGAGACGATGCGATCAGCTTCCGCGATGCGCCCACGCGAGGCGAGCCATCGCGGAGACTCGGGCATCCGCCACCGCACGAACAGTGCATACACGGCAGGAATCGCGCCGAGCGCGAAGGCCCAGCGCCAACCGTCGTCGGACGCCGGGATGACCAGGAACCCGATGACGGCGGCTGCCGTCCATCCGAGCGCCCAGAAGGCCTCCAACGCGACGATCAGACGACCGCGGATTCGGGCAGGAGCGAACTCGCTCACGTACGTCGACGCGACCGGGAGCTCGGCACCGAGGCCGAGCCCGACGAGGAATCGCAGCACGAGGAGTGCCGCGATTCCGCCGACGAGCGCGCTGGCCCCGGTCGCGATGCCGTACACGAGCAGGGTGAGAGCGAACACCTGGCGGCGACCGAAGCGATCGGCCAGCAGACCGCCGAGCGTCGCACCGATGGCCATCCCGATGAAACCGACCGAGGCGATCCACCCCGCCTCGCCCTTGGTCAGTCCCCACTGCTGCGTGAGGGCCGCGAGGATGAAGGAGATCAGACCGACATCCATCGCGTCCAGGGCCCATCCGAGCCCGGATCCGGTGAGCAGCCGGAGGTGTCGACGCGTGAACGGCAGGACGTCCAGGCGCTCGGCCAGCGATGAGCGGCTCGGCAGGGCGGTGTTGGCCATGCTCCTCATCGTAGAGCCGAGCGCCGGACGCCCCGCACGCGATATCGTCAGTCCTGCGCGCCGAGGATCCGCTTCACCCGAGGGATCACTTCCGTGCCGTACAGCTCGATGCTGCGCATCATCGACTCGTGCGACAGTGTGCCCGTGGCGTACTTCAGGTCGAAGCGGCCGAGACCCAAGGTCGTGATCGTGTCGGCGATCTTCGCGGCGACTCGATCCGGTGAGCCCGCGTAGATCGCCCCTTCCGGACCGACATCGTTCTGGAAACGCGCGCGGCTGTATGCCGGCCAGCCGCGCTCACGGCCGATGGTGTTGTTCATCGCCTCGAATCCGGAGTACGCCGCGTCCCAGGCCTCCGCGTCGGTCTCGGCGATGTGGCCCGGGGAATGAACGGAGACGGGGTGCGAGGTCGTGCCGAACGACGCCACCGAGCGGTGGTACAGGTCGACGAAGGGCTTGAACCGCGCCGCCGGTCCCCCGATGATCGCGAGCATCAGCCCCAGGCCGTGACGCGCGACGCGCACGACGGACTCCGGGCTTCCACCGACACCGACCCAGGTACGCAGGCCCTTCTCGGTCTTGGGGAACACATTCGCGTTGTCGAGCGACGCCCGCATCGTGCCCGACCACGTCACGGGCTCTTCCTTGAGCAGCTCGACGAAGAGCTCCAGCTTCTGCTCGAACAGTGCGTCGTAGTCGCGGAGGTCGTAGCCGAACAGGGGGAAAGACTCGATGAAGGATCCGCGCCCGAGAACGACCTCGGCGCGACCGTCCGAAAGCGCGTCCAGCGTCGAGAAGCGTTCGAACACGCGTACCGGATCGTCGGAGGACAACACGGTCACCGCGGTGCCCAATCGGATGTGTTCCGTGCGAGCCGCGATCGCGGCCAGCACCATCTCCGGCGCGGACACCGCGAACTCGGCGCGGTGGTGCTCCCCCACCCCGAAGAAGTCCACTCCCACCGTGTCTGCGAGCTCTGCCTGCTCCACGACGTTGCGGATGGTCTGCGCTCCGGTGAGGAGCTCTCCGTCTGCGTCCCTCGTGATGTCCCCGAAGGTGTCCAGCCCGAATTCGATGCCCATGTCATCCCTCTCTATTCAGGTGAATGAACACGCGGCGATCGAACCGCATTCCCGTCAGCGCGGAAGCAGCGCGCTGCGCAGCGTGTCGAGGCCGACCCCACCCATGTCGAGCGCGCGCTTGTGGAAGCCCTTGAAGGAGAAGGCGTCGCCCTCCGCCGCACGGACGCCGTCACGCACCTGCTCCCAGATGCGCTGACCGACCTTGTACGACGGAGCCTGCCCCGGCCAGCCGAGGTAGCGGTTCACCTCGAACTGCACGAACTGATCCGACATGTTCACGTTCTGACGCATGAAGTCGAGTGCGTACTCCGCATCCCACACTCCCGTGCCATCGAGACGTGGCTTGCCCAGGTGTACGCCGATGTCGAGCACCACACGGGCCGCCCGCATACGCTGCCCGTCGAGCATGCCGAGTCGATCGGCGGGATCGTCGAGGTAGCCGAGCTGCTCCATCAGACGCTCGGCGTACAGGGCCCACCCCTCGGCGTGGCCCGAGGTGCCGGCCAACAGCCGGCGCCAGGAGTTGAGCTCGGCCCGGTTGTACACGGCCTGGGCGATCTGCAGGTGGTGGCCCGGCACGCCCTCATGAAAGACGGTGGTGAGCTCTCGCCAGGTGTCGAACTCCGTGACGCCCTCGGGAACGGACCACCACATACGACCGGGACGCGAGAAGTCGTCGGTCGGGCCCGTGTAGTAGATGCCACCTTCCTGGGTGGGCGCGATCATGCACTCGAGCGTGCGGATCGCCTCGGGGATGTCGAAGTGGGAGGCTCCGAGTTCGGCGACCGCGCGATCGCTCGTCTCCTGCATCCACTTCTGGAGAGCGTCGGTGCCCACGAGCTTGCGGGCAGGGTCGGCTTCGAGGTGGGCCACGGCCTCTTCGACGGAGGCCCCCGGCAGGATCTCATTCGCGATCGCGGTCTGCTCCGCCACCATGCGCGCGAGCTCTTCGCGGCCCCACTCGTAAGTTTCGTCGAGGTCGATCGTCGCACCGAGGAAGCGACGGGAGTTGAGCGCGTACAGGTCGCGTCCGACGGCGTCGACCTCTCCGGCGGCGGGGGCGAGTTCCTCCGCGAGGAAGCGGCGCAGCTCGTCGTACGCGACGCGTGCGGCGGCGGAGTTGTCGGCGAGAGTACGCGCGAGCGAGGCAGGCAGCTGACCTTCTTCGGGGTCGGCCTCCGCGACGAACGCGGCGAAGAATCCGTCATCCGCGGTGTAACGGTCGATCTGCGTCGCGACCTCGATCACTTGACGACGTGCCGGCGTCACCCCCTCGGCGATACCGGTGCGCAGCGTCTCGACGTAGCCACGGAGGGCGTCGGGAACAGCGGCGAGCCTCGTCGCGATCACATCCCAGTTCTCGACGGTCGCGGTCGGCATCAGGTCGAAGGCCGCGCGCACATCCTGCGCCGCCGAGGCGATGACGTTGAGATCACGCAGATGCCACTTCGCGTCGTGCAACTCGAGATCGAGACGCAGCTCCGCGCCCAGGTCGGTCTTGGTCACCTCGTCGATCGCGTCGACGGGCTCGAGGGCCGAGAGCCTGTCGAGCGTCGCGCGAGTCGCAGCGGCGATCTCTTCATGCCCCGCGGGGCTCAGGTCACCGAAGCGATCGTTCACCTCGTCGCGGCCGATGTAGGTCCCGAGAGTGGGCGCCAGTACCGCGATCGTGTCGACCCATTCATCGGCGACGGCGTCGATGGCGGAGGGAGTGCGGGGAGCTGAAGTCATAGCTGTCAGCCTAATCCCCGACCCCCTCTCGCCGCCGGGTCTCAGTGCGCTGCTTCGTTCCAGTCGCGGCCGCGTCCGACCTGCACGTCGAGCGGCACCGAGAGCTCGGCCGCATCCCCCATCCGGGCGCGCACGATCCGCTCCGTGGCATCCCACTCCCCCGGAGCGACCTCGACCACGAGTTCGTCGTGGATCTGCAGCAGCACGCGAGAGGAGAGCTGCTCGGACCGGAGATCGTCGTGGATATGCAGGAGCGCGATCTTCATGATGTCGGCCGCACTGCCCTGGATCGGAGCGTTGAGCGCCGCACGCTCGGCGTTCTCGCGCAGCACCCGGTTCGGACTCGCCAGGTCAGGGAACGGGCGACGGCGACCGAAGATCGTCTCGGTGTAGCCGACCTCCTTCGCCTTCATCACCGAGGCCCGCAGATAGTCGCGCACGGCGCCGAAACGTGCGAAGTACTCGACCATGAGCTGCTTGGCCTCAGACTGCTCGATACGCAGCTGCTTGGAGAGACCGAAGGCGGAGAGGCCGTAGACGAGACCGTACGACATGGCCTTCACCTTGGTGCGCATGGCCGCAGTGACGTCGCTCGGCTCGACGCCGAACACCCGCGCGCCGACGAAGCGGTGAAGGTCTTCTCCGCTGTTGAACGCTTCGATCAATCCTTCGTCACCGGACAGGTGCGCCATGATGCGCATCTCGATCTGCGAGTAGTCAGCCGTGAGCAGAGACTCGTACCCCTCGCCGACTTCGAAAGCACTGCGGATGCGGCGAGATTCCTCGGTGCGCACCGGGATGTTCTGCAGGTTCGGATCGGTGCTGGAGAGACGACCGGTCTGGCTTCCGGTCTGCACATAGGTCGTGTGCACACGGTGGTCGTCGCCGATGGCCGTGTCGAGCGACTCGATGATCTGGCGCAGCTTTGTGGCTTCGCGATGCTGCAGCAGAAGGCTCAGGAAGGGATGGGGATTGCTCTCCTGCAGGTCGGCCAGCACCGCGGCATCCGTCGAGTAGCCGGTCTTGGTCTTGCGGGTCTTGGGGAGCTGGAGGTCTTCGAACAGGACCTCCTGGAGCTGCTTGGGCGAGCCGAGGTTGAACTCCCGTCCCACGACGGAGAACGCCTCCTGCGCAAGCCCTTCGGCTCGGGTGGCGAGCTCACCGGAGAATGTCGACAGCACGTCGTGAGAAACCGCCACGCCCGCGACCTCCATATCGGCGAGGGTGAGCAGTGTCGGGAGCTCGATGTCGACCAGGACCGCGGCGACCGGCTCGGGGATGTCTTCGCGAAGCGCATCGGCGACGCGAAGCGCGAACCATGCCTCCTGCGACGGGGTGGCCCCCTCCGTCTCGGGGACGAGCTGCGTCGGATCGGCCTCGGGAAGCTTCTCGCCGAGGTAGCGCTCGACCAGATCGGAGAGCGTCTTGTCGGGGAAGCTGGGGCGCAGCAGCCAGCCAGCCAGGCTCGTGTCGTAGGCGAGCCCGCCGAGGCGGATGCCCTGGCGGATCAGCGCCTTCACCTGCGGCTTCGCGTCGTGGAGCACCTTCGGCGCATCGGACTCGATCCATCCGCGCAACGCTTCGGCGGCGGCGTCTGCCCAGTCGGTCTCGCGGAGCTCGGTCAGCGTGGCGGCACCGATGCGCACGGGGACCCCGCCTTGGGTCGTGATGCGCAGAGAGACGTCGCCTTCCTGAGCCGCGGCCCACGTGGCGAGGTCGGTCGGCGTCACCTCAGCGGGGACGGGAAGGACGACAACGGATGCGGGGTCGTCGGCGACCTCGCCTGCGCCCACGGCCTCGAAGACGCGAGGCAACAGGGTGCGGAACTCGAGGCGCGCGAAGATGTCACGCACAGCCTGCGGATCGATCGGTGCCACCGCGAGATCGGCGGGGCCGACCGGAAGCTCGACGTCGGTGAGCAGGCGGTTGAGCTTGCGGTTGCGACGGACGTCCTCGATGTGTTCGCGGAGGTTGCCGCCGACCACGCCCTTGATCTCATCGGCACGGGCGATCAGCTCATCGAGCGAGCCGAACTGCGTGAGCCACTTGACCGCGGTCTTCTCGCCGACCTTCGGAACGCCGGGGAGGTTGTCGCTCGTCTCCCCGACGAGTGCCGCGATGTCGGGGTACTGCTCTGGTCGCACCCCGTAGCGCTCCTGAACGGTGGACGGGTCGTAGCGCTTGAGCTGGGAGACACCCTGCACCGACGGGTACAGCAGAGTGACATCGTCGTTGACGAGCTGGATGGTGTCGCGGTCGCCGGAGACGACGAGCACTTCGAAGCCCTGCTCCGCGCCCTGCGACGCGAGGGTCGCGAGGATGTCATCGGCCTCGATCCCCTCTTTCGTCAGGACCGGGATGGACATGGCGGCGAGGCAATCCTGAAGGAGAGGGATCTGACCCTTGAACTCCTGCGGCGACTCCGACCGCGTCGCCTTGTATTCCGGGTACTCATCCGTGCGGAACGAATGACGCGAGGTGTCGAAGGCGATCGCCAGATGCGTCGGCTGCTCGGCCTTGATGAGGTTCACCAGCATCGACAGGAAGCCGTAGATGCCGTTGGTGTGCTGATTGTCCTTGGTCGTGAAATTGTCGACCGGGAGGGCGAAGAAGGCACGATAGGCGAGCGAGTGGCCGTCGACGACCATGAGGGTAGGCTTTGCGGAGTCCGTCACCCTGTCAGCCTAACGAGGACGACAGACACCCGCTGAGGAGGATGCATGAGCGACGTCGCGATGAGCGAGGGACTCGACTGGGCCGCGGCCCGTGGAATGGGTGCTCTGGCCGAGAAGATGGACATGGAGTTCGTCGAGTTCAGCGTCGAGCGCTGCGTCGCGACCATGCCCGTCGAAGGCAACACCCAGCCGGTGGGACTCATGCACGGCGGCGCCTACGTGGTGCTCGGGGAATCCCTCGGATCGATGGCGGCGAACCTGCACGCCGGTGCCGGCCGACTCGCCGTCGGTGTCGACATCAACGCGACGCACACGCGTTCGGCGACCTCGGGCGTCGTCACGGGAGTGTGCACGCCCGTGCACCTGGGCAGGAGCATCACCGTTCACGAGATCGTGGTCACGGACGATCAGGGGCGCCGCTGCTCGACGATCCGCATCACCAACATGATCAAGGACCTTCCCGCCGAGCGCTGAGCGGTTCCTCCAGCAGTTGCTGGAACAGCAGGTGGTCCTGCCACTCCCCCGCGATGCGGAGGTATTTCGGCGCCATACCGATGCGCTCGAAGCCGTTTCCGAGCAGCACCCGTTGTGACCCGAGATTGTGCAGCAGCGTCGCCGCCTGCAGCCGATGGAGGCGCAGTTCTGCGCGCGAGTACTCGATGATCTGCGCGACCCCGCGGCTCGCGAGCCCACGGTGCAGCCTCGACCTGTCGACCCAGTATCCGAGGTCGGCGCTCCAGAACGCGCCACGGACGATGTTGTTGATGTTCATCCGTCCGCGGATCTCTCCGTCATCGGATTCGATGACGAAGCGGATGCTGCGGCCACTGGCCGCATCATCCACGCATTGCTGCACATGCTGCTCTTGCGAGTCGACGGAGAAGAACGCTTCGCTGCGGGTGGGTTCCCACGGTGCGAGATGCTCGCGGTTCGCGAGATAGGCGCGCGAGAGCGCAGCGCCATCGCCCCGCCGTACGGGCCGCAGGATGTGCTCGGTATCGAGCCGGAGGATCCCGGCGTCCACCGCTACTTCTTGGGAGCGAGCTGTTCGATGATCGCCTTGGCGACGTCCTGCATCGTCAGACGGCGGTCCATGGACGCCTTCTGGATCCATCGGAACGCCTCGGGCTCGCTCAGGCCCATCTTCTCGTTGAGGAGGCCCTTGGCGCGGTCGACGAGCTTGCGGGTCTCGAAGCGCTCGACCATGTCGGCGACCTCAGCCTCGAGCGTGATGATCTGCTCGTGGCGGGCCAGCGCGATCTCGATCGCGGGCAGGAGGTCGTTCGGGGTGAACGGCTTCACGACGTACGCGAGAGCACCCGCCTCGCTGGCACGCTCGACGAGTTCCTTCTGGCTGAATGCCGTGAGGAGGACGACGGGGGCGATGTTGCCCTTGTGCAGCTTCTCGGCGGCACTGATGCCGTCGAGCTGAGGCATCTTGACGTCCATGATGACCAGGTCGGGACGCAGCTCGGTCGCCAGAGCGACAGCGGTCTCTCCGTCACCGGCCTCACCGACGACATCGAAGCCGTTGTCGCGGAGGATCTCGACGATGTCGAGACGGATCAGCGACTCATCTTCGGCGACGACGACGCGTCGGGGTGCGGATGACGTGGGCTGCTCAGCCTGCTCTTCTTGCTCTGTCACACAACCATCCTAGTGGAGTGCCCCTGTCCACAGGCCGTAGGCGCTCGGCGCGGACGTTCACGCGCCTCGTCTGCGCTAAAGTCGTAGACGCGACACACGAGCCGGCGTGGCGGAATGGCAGACGCGGAGCACTCAAAATGCTTTGTCCGAAAGGGCGTGTGGGTTCGAGTCCCACCGCCGGCACCCTCGATGAGACTACCTCCGTCGTCTCCTCCGCGCCCGCCGGTCCTCTCCCTCGAAACGGCCCCGTGCGCTAGAAAGTCCTTATGCACAGAGGCGACGAGCTGCCTGCCGCACACGCTGCACGTCCGCGACGTCGACGCCGTGCCCTCATCGTCATCGGCGTCGTCCTCGCCGTGGCTCTCATGCTCCTCGCCGCCGAGGTGACACGGAGAGCCCTCGCCGAGCAGGACGAAGCCCGAGCGGATCCCGCGTTCTACACCCTCCCCTCTCCCCCGCCCCGGGAAGATCCGGGCGAGATCATCCGCATCGAGTCGATCGAGAGCGCACCCGTGGGCACCGTCGCGTGGCGCGTGATCTACCACTCTCGCGATCTCGTGGGGGCAGACATCCCGGTCTCCGGCGTGGTGATCGTCCCGGATGGGCCTGCTCCCGAGGGCGGACGCACCGTGATTTCCTGGGGCCATCCCACCACCGGTGCGGCATCGACGTGTGCGCCTTCACGCGGCCTGGATCCGTTCCAGTACATCGAGGGGATGCATGAACTGCTCGCCGAGGGCTACGCGGTCGTGGCCACCGACTATCCGGGGCTCGGCGTCGAAGGCGCGTCGTCGTATCTGCTCGGCGTGCCCGAGTCCAACAGTGTGCTCGACATCGTCCGGGCGGCGCGACGGATCGACGACGCACACGTGAGCGACCGGGTCGTGCTGTGGGGACACTCGCAAGGCGGGCAGGCTGTGCTCTTCGCTGCGGAACGTGCAGCGGAGTACGCGCACGAGCTCACGATCGAAGGTGTCGCTGTGGCGGCCCCCGCAGCGAACCTGAACGCTCTGATGACCGACGACATCGTGAACCTCTCCGGCGTCACGATCGCCTCCTTCGCCGTCCCGGCCTACGAGGCCGCCTACGCCGAGCAGTACGGCGCCACGGAGATCACAGACATCCTCACGCCCGCCGGGCTGAAGGCGACGCCGGACATGGCCGCGCTGTGCCTGCTCACGCAGAACGAGGAGATCCACGCGATCGCCGACCCGCTGGTCGGCGGGTATGTTCGGAGCGACCCCGCCACGACCGAGCCGTGGCAGACGATGCTGCGGGAGAACAGTGCGGGGAACAGTCCCATCGGAGTGCCCGTCTTCGTCGGCCAGGGAGAAGCCGACGAACTCGTACTGCCGAGCGCGACCGAGGGCTACGTGAAGCTGCTGTGCACGCAGAACGCCGAGGTGACGTTCCACCGCTATCCTGACGTCACCCACGGCCTCGCCGCCTATGCCGCCCTGCCCGACCTGCTGCTCTGGCTCCCGACGCTGGACGGAGACCGCCCTCCGTCGGACGGCTGCCGGTGACCTTCTGCTTCTCGACGGGGAGCTACTCCGCGAGAACGGCGAGTTCCGCCAGGACGCGAGGATTCGCGAGGATCCGGAAGTGCCCGCCCGTGTCGAGGCGGACGTTCTTGGCTCCGGCGAGTTCGCTCCCCTCCGGGATATGGGGGTCGAACGCCGCATAGACCGACACGATCCGCTCGTTCACCGTGAGCTGCTGCGCGAGGCTCACGATCGACGGGTCTTCCGGTGAGAACTCCCGCAGAGTCCGCGACAGCATGAGCCGGGCATAGCGCGAACCCCCGAACGGGGTCGCGATCGCGAGCATCGAACGCACTCGCTCGCCCGCGGGACCCGTCATCACGACCTTTCCCGCGAGACCCCCTTTGCTGTGGGCGACGAGGATCACATCGTCGAGCCCGTTCTCCGTCAGGAACGCCTCCACAGCCCGCGCCATGTCCGCCACCGGTCGCTGATTCCGGTGAAGCGTATCGACGATGTGGACCGGATGCCCGCGGTCGTGCATGGCGGCGACGAGCGGCTGCAGGAACCGCCACGTCTCATAGACGCCCGGAAGGACGATGATGTGCGCAGCACTCCCGGATGCGAAGGATGCCGGATCGGTGCGGTCGAACATCGCGCGCACCTGCCAGTACCCGGCGTACACGTAGTCGGCGATCCACCACCCCGCTTTTTTCAGCACGCCGATGACGGGCTCCTCCGACGACACCACGGCTCCATGAGTGAAAACTACCCGATGCGCATGACAGAGGGGGCGAGACCGAAGTCTCGCCCCCTCTGGATGCTGTCCGTCAGACGCCGGCCTTGTAGATGGGGGCGGCACCGCGGATCGCGTCGCCGACCTTGTGCACACGAAGGTCGTTCGTCGATCCGACGATTCCGGGAGGGGAGCCGGAGATCACGACGACCTTGTCCCCTTCCTCGGCGAGACCGTTACCGAGCAGATACTCGTCGACCTGGTGATACATCAGGTCGGTGTGCTGCACCATGTCGACCAGGGTCGAACGGATGCCCCAGGTCAGAGCCATACGGCGACGGATGCCCGGCTCGGGCGTGAACGCGATCATCGGGATGCGCGAGCGCAGGCGCGACAGACGACGCGCGGAGTCGCCCGACTGCGTGAACACGCAGAGGAACTTCGCGTCGACGAACTCGGCGACCTCGAGAGCAGCAAGCGTGATGGCACCACCCTGGGTGCGGGGCTTGGTCGTGAGGGGCGCGATGCGCTCCAAGCCGTGCTCTTCCGTGGACGCGATGATCCGCGCCATGGTCTCGACGACGACCACCGGGTAGTCGCCGACGCTGGTCTCACCCGACAGCATGACCGCGTCCGCGCCGTCGAGCACGGCGTTCGCGACATCCGAGGTCTCGGCGCGGGTCGGCACCGGGCTGCTGATCATCGACTCGAGCATCTGCGTCGCGACGATGACCGGCTTGGCCATACGACGCGCGATCTCGACGGCGCGCTTCTGCACGATCGGCACGGCCTCGAGCGGAAGTTCCACACCGAGGTCGCCACGAGCGACCATGATCGCGTCGAACGCGTCGACGATCTCTTCGAGCGCGTCGACGGCCTGCGGCTTCTCGACCTTGGCGATGACAGGGACGCGGACGCCCTCTTCCGCCATGATCTCGTGCACACGCTCGACGTCGGCGGCGTTGCGCACGAACGACAGGGCGATCAGGTCGGCACCGATGCGCAGACCCCAGCGCAGGTCGTCTTCGTCCTTCTCGCTCAGCGCGGGGACGTTGACGGCGACGCCGGGCAGGTTGATGCCCTTGTTGTTGGACACGGCACCGGCGACGATGACCTTGGTCGTGACGGTGACGCCGTCGGTCTCGACGACCTCGACCCGGACCTTGCCGTCGTCGATCAGGAGGAAGTCTCCCGGCTTGACGTCATGCGGCAGACCCTTGAAGGTCGTCCCGCTGATGTCCTTGTTGCCGATGATGTCTTCGGTGGTGATCTTGAAGATGTCGCCCTTGGCGAGTTCGTAGGGGCCGTTCTCGAACTTGCCGAGACGGATCTTCGGACCCTGCAGGTCGACGAGGATGGCGACGGCACGGCCGGCGTCTTCTGCGGCACGACGCACATTGGCGTAGTTGTTCTCGTGCACGGAGTAGTCGCCGTGGCTGAGGTTCAGTCGAGCGACATCCACCCCCGCATCGATCAGTGCGCGCACCGTCTCATAGGTGGAGGTGGCGGGGCCCAGGGTGGCGACGATTTTCGCGCGTCTCAAAGATTTCTCCAGGGTAGAAGTGGGGGAAGGTAAATCAGGCGACGGTGCCGGCCTCAGCCTACGCGGGCTGAAGACCGATCGCGACATCACTCGGGCGCACCGGCTCGGGGAGCACGGTGGTGCCCATCAGGAACCGGTCGACGTTCGCCGCCGCCGCACGCCCTTCAGCGATGGCCCACACGATGAGCGACTGTCCGCGTCCGGCGTCACCGGCCACGAACACGCCGGGAACCGTCGACTCGTACGAGGAGTCGCGACGGAACGCACCCCGGTCGGTCACCTGCGGAAGCGTGTCCTCGGTGTATCCGCCCTGCTCGGGACCGGTGAATCCCATCGCGATCAGGATGAGGTCGGCCGGGATCTCGCGCTCGGTGCCGCTCTTGGGCACGCGACGACCGTCGACGTACTCCGTCTCCGCCACACGCAGCGCTCGGACCTCGCCGACCTCGTTGCCGAGGAACTCGACGGTGGATGCGAGGAAGACCCGCTCGCCGCCCTCCTCATGCGCAGACGAGACCTCGAACACGGTCGGCATCATCGGCCACGGCTGGTGGTCGGGACGCGTGTCACCCGGCTGCTTGCCGATCGCGAGGTTGGTGACGCTGAGTGCGCCCTGACGGTGAGCGGTGCCGATGCAGTCCGCTCCGGTGTCACCGCCGCCGATCACGATGACGTGCTTGCCCTCGGCGCTGATCTGGTCGGCGACCTTGTCTCCCGCGACCGCGTGGTTCGACTCCACGAGGTACTCCATGGCGAAATGCACCCCGTCGAGGTCACGGCCGGGGATGGCGAGGTCACGCGGCACGGTCGAGCCGGTGGCGATGACGACCGCGTCGTACCGCGCGCGCAGATCGGGCCAGGAGATGTCCTTGCCGATCTCGACACCGGCACGGAAGCGGGTGCCCTCCTCCTGCATCTGACGAAGACGCGACTCGAGCTGGGTCTTCTCCATCTTGAAGTCGGGGATGCCGTAGCGGAGCAGACCTCCGATGCGGTCGTCACGCTCGAAGACCGCGACGGTGTGCCCGGCGCGGGTGAGCTGCTGCGCGGCGGCGAGACCCGCCGGTCCCGATCCGACGACAGCGACGGTCTTGCCCGTCAGGCGCTCCGGCGGCTCGGGTTCGACCCAGCCCTTCGCGAACGCCTCGTCGATGATCGAGACCTCGATCTGCTTGATGGTCACGGCCGGCTGGTTGATGCCGAGCACGCACGAGCTCTCGCACGGCGCAGGGCACAGCCGTCCCGTGAACTCAGGGAAGTTGTTCGTGGCGTGCAGACGCTCGATCGCCGCGCGACCCTCACCGCGCCACGTCAGGTCGTTCCACTCCGGGATCAGGTTGCCGAGCGGGCACCCCTGGTGGCAGAACGGCACACCGCAGTCCATGCAACGGCCGGCCTGTCGACGGAGCACCTGCTTGTCACCGGGCTCGTAGACCTCTTTCCAGTCCATGATGCGCACCGGCACCGGACGTCGTGCGGGGAGTTCCCGCTCGGTCACCTTCAGAAAGCCTTTGGGATCAGCCACCGGTCACCTCCAGGATGCGGTTCCACACGATGTCGCCGTCGGGGTCGATCCCCTCGGCCAGCGCCTCCTCGCGCATGCTCCGCACAGCGGCGAAGTCACGAGGCAGCACCTTCACGAACTCTGCAGCGGTCTCCTCGAAGCTCTCGAGGAAGGATGAGGCCAACGGCGACGCCGTGCGCTCGACATGCGCGACCAGCAGGCTGCGCAGCACCTCGAGATCCGCTCGATCGAGCGGTTCGAGCAGCAGCTCTCCACTCCCGAGGGATTGCGCGTTCACCTTGCTCGTGTCGAGCGCGTGCACATACGCCACTCCCCCGGACATGCCGGCGCCGAAGTTGCGTCCGGTGGACCCGAGGATCACGGCCAGACCACCCGTCATGTACTCCAGAGCGTGGTCACCCACGCCCTCGACGACAGCGGTCGCACCGGAGTTGCGCACGAGGAAGCGCTCGCCGACGACGCCCGAGATGAACATCGTCCCCGAGGTCGCGCCGTAGCCGATCACATTGCCGGCGATCACGTTCTCGTGCGGAGCGATAGCGGAGCCGCGCGGCGGGCGGATCGTGATGTCGCCGCCGGACAGCCCCTTGCCGACGTAGTCGTTCGCATCGCCCTCGAGGCGGAGCACGATCCCCGGCGGCAGGAACGCGCCGAGCGACTGTCCGGCGGTGCCCTGCAGCGTGACGTCGATCGTGCCCTGCGGCAGACCCGCCGCCCCGTGCCGCGAGGTCACCTGGTGACCCAGCATCGTGCCCACGGCGCGCTCGGTGTTGGCGATGGGCAGCTCCACCACGACGGGTTCGCCGTTGAGGAGCGCCCCCTTCGCGATGTCGATGAGCTGCACGTCGAAATGCTTCTCGAGTTCGTGATCCTGTGTGCGCCCGCTGCGACGCGGCTCACCCGCAGGGAACACCGGTCCTTCGAGCACCGGAGTGAGGTCGAGCCCCTCGGCCTTCCAGTGCTCGACAGCGGCGTTCACCTCGATGAGGTCGGCACGGCCGACGATCTCGTCGATCGAGCGGTATCCGAGTTCGGCGAGGAGCTCGCGCACCTCCTCCGCGATGAACTCCATGAAGTTCACGACGAACTCGGGCTTGCCCGTGAACCGCTCGCGCAGCACCGGGTTCTGGGTCGCGACGCCCACCGGGCAGGTGTCGAGGTGGCATACACGCATCATGATGCAGCCGCTGACCACGAGCGGAGCCGTGGCGAAGCCGAACTCCTCGGCTCCCAGCAGGGCTCCGATGATCACATCGCGACCGGTCTTGAGCTGCCCGTCGACCTGCACGACCACACGGTCGCGCATGCCGTTGAGCATGAGCGTCTGCTGCGTCTCGGCGAGACCGAGCTCCCACGGCGTACCCGCGTGCTTGAGCGAGTTCAGCGGGCTGGCCCCCGTTCCCCCGTCGTGACCGGAGACCAGGATGACGTCGCTCAGTGCCTTCGCGACACCCGCCGACACCGCACCGATACCCGACTGGCTCACCAGCTTGGTGTGGATGCGTGCCTCGGGATTCGCCCTCTTCAGGTCGAAGATCAACTGCTTGAGGTCTTCGATCGAGTAGATGTCGTGATGCGGCGGCGGCGAGATCAGGCCCACCCCGGCGGTCGCGTGACGCGTGCGTGCCACCCAGGGGTACACCTTGGTCGGGGGCAGCTGACCTCCCTCGCCGGGCTTGGCACCCTGCGCGAGCTTGATCTGGATGTCGTCCGCCTCGGTGAGGTAGAGGCTCGTGACACCGAAGCGTCCGGAGGCGACCTGCTTGATCGAGCTGCGGCGTTCGGGGTCGACCAGCCGATCGGGGTCCTCGCCACCCTCGCCCGTGTTCGACTTGGCCCCGATGCTGTTCATCGCGATCGCAAGGGTCTCGTGCGCTTCCCGGGAGATCGAGCCGTAGCTCATCGCCCCCGTGGAGAACCGCTTGACGATCGCGGACACCGGTTCGACCTCGTCGAGCGGCACGGGCTTGCGTGTGCCGGTGCGCAGGGTGAAGAGTCCGCGCAGGGTCTTCAGCTCTGCGGCCTGCTCGTCGACGAGCTTCGTGTACTCGCGGAAGATGTCGTACCGCCGTGTGCGGGTCGAGTGCTGCAGCTTGAACACCGTCTCCGGATTGAACAGGTGCGGAGAACCGTCCCGACGCCACTGGTACTCGCCGCCGGTCCACAGACGCTCGTGCGCACGTGCGGCCGCATCCTCGGGATACGCGTAGTCGTGGCGCGCCTGATTCTCGGCGAAGATCTCCTCGATGCCGATACCGCCGAGCTTGGACTCGGTGCGCGTGAAGTACGCGTCGATGAACTCCTGGCTGAGGCCGACCGCCTCGAACACCTGAGCGCCCGCGTACGACGACACCGTGGAGATGCCCATCTTCGACATGATCTTGAGCACGCCCTTGCCGAGCGCGTAGATCAGGTTCTTGACCGCCTTCTCGGGCGTGATGCCGTTGATGTAGCCGGTGCGCACGAGGTGCTCGACCGTCTCCATAGCGAGGTACGGGTTGACGGCGGAGGCGCCGTAGCCGATCAGCGTCGCGACGTGGTGCACCTCGCGGACGTCACCCGCTTCGACGATGAGACCGACCTTCATGCGGTTCTCGCGCCGGATGAGATGGTGATGGATCGCCGACACCATGAGGAGAGACGGGATCGGGGTGAGGTCCTTGTTGGAGTCGCGGTCCGACAGGATGATGAACTCGGCGCCGTTCTCGATCGCCTCGTCCACCTCTGCGCACATCTCGGAGAGCCGGTCCTGCAGCGTCTGGGGCCCGGCATCGAAGTGGTACAGACCCCGGATGGTCGCGCTCGACCGGCCGGGCATGGCCTTGTCGATGTGGCGGATCTTCGCGAGCTCGTCGTTGTCGATCACCGGGAAGTCGAGCGAGACCGTGCGGGTGTGCTCCGGACCCCACGACAGCAGGTTGCTCTCCGGGCCGAGGCCCAGCTTGAGGCTCGTCACGACCTCTTCGCGGATCGAGTCGAGAGGCGGGTTGGTCACCTGCGCGAACTGCTGCGTGAAGTAGTCGAACAACAGCCGCGGACGCTTGCTCAGCACAGCGATCGGCGTGTCCGATCCCATGGCGCCGAGCGGCTCGACGCCGGTCTGCCCCATGGGGGTGAGGAGGATACGGACCTCTTCCTCGGTGTAGCCGAAGGTGCGCTGACGGCGAGTGATCGATGCCGGCGGGTGCACGATGTGCTCGCGCTCCGGCAGCTCGGCAAGACGCACGGCACCGGCGTCCAGCCACTCCTGCCACGGGTGCATCGTGGCGAGGTCGTGCTTGATCTCGCTGTCCTCGACGATGCGGCGCTGCGCGGTGTCGACGAGGAACATCTTCCCGGGCTGCAGGCGACCACGGCGCTTGATGCGCTCCGGCTCGAACTGCAGCACGCCGGTCTCGGAGCCGATGACCACGAGCCCGTCGGTCGTCTCGGTCCAGCGTCCAGGGCGCAGGCCGTTGCGGTCGAGCGTGGCACCGACGAGCGTGCCGTCGGTGAAGATCAGGGCGGCAGGGCCGTCCCACGGTTCCATCTGGTTGGAGTGGTACTCGTAGAACGAGCGCAGCTCCGGTGTGATGTCGGCCTGCTTCTCGTAGGCCTCAGGAACCATCATCATGATGGCGTGCGGCAGGCTGCGGCCGGTGAGGGTCAGCAGTTCGAGCACCTCGTCGAACGAGGCCGAGTCGCTGGCACCGTCGGTGCAGATGGGCAGGAGCGGGGTGATGTCGCCCAGCAGTTCGGATTCGAGTTGAGACTGGCGGGCGCGCATCCAGTTGCGGTTGCCTCCGACCGTGTTGATCTCACCGTTGTGGGCGAGCATGCGCAGAGGCTGCGCGAGCGGCCACGAGGGGAACGTGTTCGTGGAGTACCGGGAGTGCACCACGGCGAGTTCGGACGCGAAGCGCTCATCCTGCAGGTCGGGGTAGAACGGCTCGAGCTGGAGCGTCGTGACCATGCCCTTGTAGCCGAGCGTGCGCGCCGAGAGCGAGACGAAGTAGGCGCCGAGTTCGTGACCGGCGCGCTTGCGCAGCCGGTAGGCGACACGGTCGAGGGCGATGCCCGTGAGCGGCGCATCGGTGTGGGTCGCCCCTCCGGCGCTCACGAAGAGCTGCTCGAAGGCAGGACGGGCCTCATCGGCGAGCTTGCCGAGGTTCTCGTTGGCGGTGGGGACGTCGCGCCAGCCGAGGACCCGGAGGCCCTCGGAGCGGGCGATCTTCTCGATCCCGGCCTTCTGCTGGCGGCGCTCGCTCGAATCGCGGGGCAGGAACGCCAGTCCGGCCGCGTACTCCCCCACGGGCGGCAGTTCGAAGCCGACGACGGCGCGGAGGAACGCATCGGGCATCTGCGTCAGGATGCCGGCGCCGTCCCCGGTGCCCGCATCCGAGCCGATGGCTCCGCGGTGCTCCAGGTTGCGCAGGGCCTCGAGGGCCAACGCGATGATGTCGTGCCCGGCTTCGCCGCGCAGGGTCGCGACCATGGCGAGGCCGCAGGCGTCCTTCTCGAACGCCGGGTTGTACATGCCCTGCTTCGGGGGGTATGCGCCGGAGGCGCCGTAAGGGGGCTGGAAGTACACCAGTTACCGTCCTCAGATCTTCGAGTGAAACCCGGGGACGACGTCGGCCCGCTCGTTCAGTGCAATGGTTCTCCCGCCACGAGGCGGCGTTATCGAGAGCCGTCCTCGCTCGTGGGAGCAGTGCTTGTGGCGGTGGCTCCTGCGGTGACTTCTTCGGTCGGAGGCTCGCTCACGTCCACGAAGTCAGAGGGATTGTTCTGCGATTGTACATCAGCGTCCACGTCCGTCCGTTCGCGGCCCGGCTGGTACGGCGAAGGCTCGAGTCCGGGGTGTCGACGTGTCTGGACGATGAGGATCGCGAGACCGACGAGGACGCCGATGATCGCGGCAAGGACGTTGCTGCGCAGGCCGAGGATGATCTCGCTCGGATCGATGCGGATCGACTCCCAGACGATGCGGCCGGCGCTGTACCAGATCAGGTAGATGGCGAACAGACGGCCCCACTGGAAGAAGAGCTTGCGGCCGAGCCAGAGCAGGACGATGACTCCCAGTCCGTTCCAGAGAACCTCGTAGAGGAAGGTCGGGTGGAACAGCGTGCCCTCGGGCAGCCCCGGGGGGAAGGCCGAGTTCGTGGACGGGATCTCCAGCCCCCAGGGCAGATCCGTGGGAAGACCGAAGAGCTCGTTGTTGAACCAGTTGCCGAAGCGGCCCATGGCCTGCGCCAACAGCAGGCCGGGGGCCAGGGCGTCGGCGAACGTCCAGAAGCGGATACCGGTCCAACGGCACCCGAGGTACGCACCGATGGCACCGCCGATGAGGGCGCCGAAGATCGCGATTCCGCCCTCCCAGATCGCCCACACCGAGCCGGGCTGGAAGGGGTTCCAGGTGTTGATCCCCTCCCCGAAGTAGTCGTTCGGGTGGGTCAGCACGTGGAAGATGCGCGCACCGATGATCGCCAGGGGCACGGCCAGGATCGAGATGTCGATCACGACCCACGGCTCCGCTCCGCGCTTCGTGAGACGGCGGTTGGTCAGGAGCGTCGCGGCGATGATGCCGGCGATGATGCAGAGCGCGTAGAAGTGGATCCGGATGCCAGGCCACACGTCCCAATAGGAGACCGTGGGGCTCGGGATGCTGGCGAGCACGTTCGTGAAGGTGCTGTGGAGCGCGAGTGACATGAGTGCGATTCTAGTTCTCGTGATCGGGGCGTGCCGACGAGGTGCCGGAGGCCAGGTTTCGGGTGACTTCCGCAAGGGCGGGCACGCCGCCGTCACGCAGGGCGCGGACGAGCGCGGTGCCGACGATCGCGCCGTCGGCATACTCCGACACCCCGGCGATCTGCTCGGCGGTGGAGATGCCGATGCCGACGCATGCACGGTGAGCGCCGTGCGCGCGAAGACGCCCGACCAGGGTGCGGGCGGCGC
Source organism: Microbacterium sp. UBA3486 (assembly GCF_002377845.1). Taxonomy (NCBI): domain Bacteria; kingdom Bacillati; phylum Actinomycetota; class Actinomycetes; order Micrococcales; family Microbacteriaceae; genus Microbacterium; species Microbacterium sp. UBA3486. The sequence goes on along the minus strand of NZ_DFQP01000039.1, from coordinate 33,191 downwards.
GATCGAGCTCAGCGCGCTCCCCGGTGATGCCCATGGTCGAGACCGTGTAGACGAACCCGGTGGACGACTTCACCACAAGGTCGAGACGCTCGTCGGAAGAGGTCGGAGCAGCGAGGAATACCCGGTCCAGGCCCGTCCGCTCGCTCGCGGCGATCCACTCCCCTGCCGCGTCGGGTGTGATGTCGGGCGTGATCAATCCGGCGCCGCCCGCAGCGAGCAGGTCGTCCGCGTAGCGGTCAATGCCGTACTGCATGACCGGGTTCCAGTACGTCATCACGAGGACGGGCACATCGGTCGCCGCCGTGATCGCGCGGATCGCCGTGAAGAGGTCGGCCATCCGGAAGCCTGCCGCCAGGGCCTTGGTGGTCGCCTCCTGGATGATCGCGCCGTCCATCACCGGGTCGCTGTACGGCGGGCCCAGCTCGATGATGTCGACACCGTTCTCGGCGAGGGCGATGGCCGCCTGGATGCTCGTCTCGAGGTCGGGGAAGCCCACGGGCAGATAGCCGACGAAGGCACTGCGCCCGGCGTCCTGTGCGCGCTGGATCGCCTGTTCGACGCGGCTCATAGCTGCGGCTCCCCCTTCGCGGCCAGTTCTTCCTCTTCGCTCTCCGCGGCGACATCGTGGGCCAGAGCGGCCTCGTCGTAGAGCTGGAAGTAGCGCGCCGCGGTGTCCATGTCCTTGTCGCCGCGGCCGGACAGACACACGGCGATCAGTCCGTCGGGGCCGAGCTCGCGGCCGATGCGCAGGGCACCGGCGAGAGCGTGCGCCGACTCGATGGCGGGGATGATCCCCTCTGTCCGGCTGAGCAGACGCAGCGCCTGCATCGCCTCGTCGTCGGTGGCCGGGATGTACTCGGCACGACCGATGTCGGCGAGCCACGAGTGCTCCGGACCGACGCCCGGGTAGTCGAGTCCGGCGGAGATCGAGTGCGACTCGACGGTCTGACCGTCGGCGTCCTGGAGGACGTAGGTCTTCGCACCGTGCAGCACACCGGGGCGGCCCCGCTCAATCGACGCCGCGTGCTTCTCGGTGTCGACGCCGTCGCCCGCCGCCTCGACGCCGTAGAGCTTGACGCCCTCGTCATCGAGGAACGCGTCGAACATGCCGATCGCGTTGGATCCGCCGCCGACGCACGCCATGACGGCGTCCGGCAGACGACCGACCTCGTCGAGCAGCTGGGCACGCGCCTCTTCGCCGATGATCTTCTGGAAATCACGGACCATCGCGGGGAACGGGTGCGGTCCCGCCGCGGTACCGAAGATGTAGTTGGTGGTCTCGACCGACGCCACCCAGTCGCGGTAGGCATCGTTGATCGCGTCCTTGAGCGTTCGCGAACCCGAGGTGACCGGAACGACCTCCGCGCCCAGAAGGCGCATGCGGGCGACGTTGAGCGCCTGACGCTCGGTATCGACCTCGCCCATGTAGATGGTGCACTCCAGACCGAACAGCGCCGCTGCGGTCGCCGTCGCGACGCCGTGCTGACCGGCACCGGTCTCGGCGATCACGCGGGTCTTGCCCAGACGCTTGGTCAGCAGCGCCTGACCGAGCACGTTGTTGATCTTGTGCGAGCCGGTGTGGTTGAGGTCTTCACGCTTGAGGAAGATGCGCGCACCCCCGGCGTGCTCGGCGAACCGCGGTACCTCGGTGATGGCGGAAGGGCGGCCGGCGTACGAGCTGAGCAGGTGCGCGAGCTCGGCTCGGAACTCCGGATCGACGATCGCCGCCTCATAGGCCACCGTCAGCTCATCGATCGCGGCGATGAGCGACTCGGGCATGTAGCGCCCGCCGAACTCGCCGAAGAAGGGGCCGTGCTGGTCGCGCAGGCTCATCATGCCTCCAGGAAACTCTTGAGGGTGGCGACCGGGTCGCCGGTCACGAGCGCCTCGCCGATCAAGACGACATCGGCGCCGGCGGAGCGGTAGTGCACGACATCGGCGGGCGTCAGCACCGCGGACTCCGCGATCTTCACCGCCGTGTCGGGGATTCGATCGACCAGGCGCCCGAAGAGGTCGCGGTCGAGTTCGAGGGTCTTGAGGTCTCGCGCGTTCACGCCGATCAGCGGCGCGCCGAGATCGATCGCGGCCTCGAGCTCATCCGCGGAATGCGTCTCCACGAGAGGGGTCATGCCCAGCTCGCCGATGAAGCCGAAGAGATCACGGAGCACCGCGGGCTCGAGGCCCGCGACGATCAGCAGAACGAGGTCGGCACCCGCCGCACGTGCTTCGAGCACCTGGTAGCGGGTGGCGATGAAGTCCTTGCGCAGCACCGGCAGCGAGACCCGGGCCGTGACGGCCTCGAGGTCGGCGAGGCTTCCGCCGAAACGACGCTGCTCCGTGAGGACGCTGATCGCGGAGGCGCCGCCCGCCTCGTACAGGGAAGCCTGCAGCGCGGGATCGGGGATGTCGGCGAGAGCTCCTCGCGAGGGGCTCGCGCGTTTGACCTCCGCGATGATCTTCACCCGATCCGACGGTGCGAGGAACGACAGGGCGTCCTTGGCCGCGGGGCGTGCGAGAGCGTCTCGCTCGACAGTGGCCAGCGGGCGCGACAGGGAGCGACGCTCAGCGTCTGCGACAGCGCCGGCCGTCAGGTCGGCGAGCACCATTAGTGCGCCTTCGGAGCGTACTTCGGACCCTTCACGCCGTAACCGGCCTTCGCGAGCGCCCAGCCGACGATCGCACCGATCGGGATGAGCGCGACCGAGGCCACGACGAGGGCGGGCTGCTCGAAGCAGAAGGCGACGGTGCCGGCGGCGACGCCGACCAGCATGATCACGACGGCGGTCCAGGCGGCAGGCGAGTGTCCGTGGCCGGGGTCGGCGATCGGGTTGGTCATGTTCTCCTCCGGGGGGACGACGTGCGGTTCGGAATCAGTCTATCGGGGTCAGCGCGTCGGATCGGTGCCCCGGGACAGCTCGTCCCAGGAATCCACGGCGTCGACGGGACCGTCATGCGCGACCTCGACGTGTTCGGTCCGGTAGCGCCGTCCTCCGGCCTTCCATCCCCGCCACGTGATCAGGACGACCAGGGACGCGACGAGCAGGATCGCCCAGCCCACGAGGGCGATGTACGGCCAGGCGGACGGCACGATGCTCGCCACGACCTCGTGGACGGCGAGTCCCCCGGCGAGACCGGTGACCTCGGTCACCGTCGCCGCGACCGCGTCGAAGGGTTCGGCGATCAGCAACTGGAGAGTCGACCAGCCGAGGAACAGCGCCGTCGCCGCCGCGAGGACACCGAAGATCAGGCGCACGACCTTGCCGGAGATCGACAGCGCCGCGCCGAGGGCCAGAACCGCGAGACTGAGCGGAGCGAGCAGCACCATGGCGGAGGCACCGGGGACCAGGATCGCCTCGCCCGCATCCGCGCGCTCGACCGTCAGCCAGGTCTGGGTCGACGAGATGATGCCGATCGCACCGGCGAGAAGGAATCCGGAGACGGAGAGGGCGCGACCGCGCTGCGCGAAGCTCACGACTGGTCCGTCCCGACGATCGCCTCGAGATCGTTCGTGTCGAAGCACGTGCGCGTGCCGGTGTGACAGGCCGGTCCCGTCTGCGCGACGAGGAGAAGGATCGCGTCCCCGTCGCAGTCCAGACGCGCCTCGTGCACGACCTGGATGTTCCCTGACGTGTCCCCCTTGCGCCAGTACTCCTGGCGGGAGCGCGACCAGTACGTCGCCCGCCCTGATGTCAAGGTGCGTCGAAGCGCCTCCGCATCGACCCAGGCGAGCATGAGCACCTCGCGCGTGTCCCACTGCTGCACGATCACGGGGGCCAGGCCGTCGGCGTTGAAGACGACCTGTGCGATGCGCTCCTCCACCGAAGCCGCCTGCCCGTCTGCATCGCTCATCGTACGAGCACTCCTTCCGCGCGAAGCGCGTCCTTGACATCTCCGACCGTGAGCGCGCCGGTGTGGAACACGCTCGCCGCCAGGACTGCATCCGCGCCCGCTTTGATCGCGGGAGCGAAGTCGGAAGCCCGCCCCGCCCCGCCCGAAGCGATGACCGGCACGGAGGCCGCCTCGCGCATCAGTCGGACGAGCTCCAGGTCGAAGCCGTCACGCGTGCCGTCGGCGTCGATCGAGTTCACCAGCAGCTCACCCGCGCCGCGTTCCGCAGCCTCCCGCGCCCAGTCGAGCGCATCGAGGGTGGTCTGGGTCCGGCCGCCGTGTGTCGTCACGACGAAGCCCGAGCGCGTTGTCGGAGCACGCTTCACGTCCAGCGACAGCACGAGCACCTGGGCACCGAACCGGTCAGCGATCTCGCCGATGAGCTCAGGGCGCGCGATCGCAGCGGAGTTGACCCCCACCTTGTCCGCGCCCACCGCGAGGAGACGTGCGACATCGTCGACGCTGCGCACGCCCCCGCCCACGGTCAGCGGGACGAACACCTGCTCGGCGGTGCGCTGCACGACATCGTAGGTCGTCGCACGGGCGTCGACCGTGGCGGTGACGTCGAGGAAGGTGATCTCGTCCGCGCCCTGGGCGGCGTAATGCCGGGCGAGCTCGACCGGGTCGCCCATGTCGCGCAGGTTCTCGAAGTTGACTCCCTTGACGACGCGGCCATCAGCCACGTCGAGGCACGGGATCACCCGACTGGCGAGCGTCATCAGAGCCTCGCGTTGTGGATCGCGGTGACCAGGATGGCCCGCGCACCCAGCGCGTACAGCGCATCCATCACGGGGTTCACGCGGGAGCGCGCCACCATGACCCGCACCGCGACCCACTCGGGGTCGCGCAGCGGCGAGACGGTCGGCGATTCGACGCCGCCGGCGATCTTCACGGCGTCATCGAGGAGGGCGACCGGCAGGTCGTAGTCGATCATCACGAAGCGACGTGCGACCATCACGCCGCGGAGGCGACGAAGAAGCGTGTCCGCGCCCTCGGCATCCACCGGTCCCGCGATGAGTACCGCCTCGGATTCCAGGATGACCGGACCGAAGACCTCGAGCCCGGCCTGGCGCAGGGTCGTCCCGGTCTCGACGACATCGGCGACCGCGTCGGCGACGCCGAGGCGGACCGCGGACTCCACGGCTCCGTCGAGCGGCACCAGATCGACGGCGATGTCGCGTTCGTCGAGGAACGCGTCCACCAGGCCGGGATACGACGTGGCGATGCGCAGACCGTCGAGCTCGCTCACGTCGGTGTAGCGTCCGGTCGGAGCGGCGAAGCGGAACGTCGAGCCGGCGAAACCGAGCGCCTCGATCTCCCGCGCACCCGGCATACGGGCGTCGAGCAGCAGATCACGTCCGGTGATGCCCACATCGATCGCGCCGGAGCCGACATAGGTGGCGATGTCCTTGGGGCGGAGGAAGAAGAACTCGACGTCGTTCTCGGCGTCGATGACGTGCAGGGTCTTGGGGTCGCGGCGACCGGCGTAGCCCGCCTCGGCGAGCATGTCGGCGGCGGTCTCGGAGAGCGAGCCCTTGTTGGGAACAGCGATGCGCAGCATGGATGGCTTTCAGTTCGAGGAGATCGGAACGGAGCGCATCACAGATGTCGGTAGACGTCCTGCAGGCTGAGGCCCTTCGCGAGCATCATCACCTGGACGTGGTACAGCAGCTGGGAGATCTCCTCGGCGGCGGCTTCGTCGGACTCGTACTCCGACGCCATCCACACCTCGGCGGCCTCTTCCACGATCTTCTTGCCGATCGTGTGCACGCCGCCGTCGAGTTCGGCGACCGTCCCCGATCCCTCAGGACGGGTCTCGGCCTTGACGCTGAGCTCGGCGAACAGCTCGTCGAAAGTCTTCACGGTTCCAGGCTAGCGGCTCTGGCGAGGTCTCTCAGCCGGGTGACGGCCGCCTCGATGTCATCGGCGCCGTATACGGCCGAGCCGGCGACGAACGTGTCGGCGCCCGCATCGGCGGCGATCTCGATCGTACGGTCGGAGATACCGCCGTCGACCTGGAGCCAGACGCGGGATCCTCGCCGACGCGCCTCGTCGGCGAGGGCACGGAGCTTCGGCATCGTCTCGGGCATGAAGCCCTGTCCCCCGAAGCCGGGCTCGACCGTCATCACGAGGATCTGATCGAACTCGTCGAGCACGTCGTACAGCGATTCCACGGGAGTCGCCGGCTTGACCGCGACCCCCGCCCGCGAGCCGATGTCACGCAACCGGCGTGCGAGGGCCACGGGATCGCTCGACGCTTCGAGATGGAAGGTCACGCTCGCCGCGCCGATCTCGGCGTATCCGGGAGCCCAGCGCTCCGGGTCGGTGATCATCAGATGCACATCGAGCGGAATCGGACTGGTCGCCTGGATGCGTTCCACCATCTGCGGGCCGAACGTCAGGTTGGGGACGAAGTGGTTGTCCATGACATCCACGTGCGCGAAGTCGGCTGTCGCGATCCGGGCGAGGTCCGCCTGCATGTTCACGAAATCGGCAGCGAGGATACTCGGGTTGATGCGCGGGGCGCGGGGCAGTTCCACGGTCCTAGTCTTCCTTCCCAGATGAGTGGTTCCCGGTCGATGAGCGTTGCAGGAGTGCGAGGAACATCGCGTCCGTCCCGTGTCGGTGCGGCCACAGCTGGGCGCTACCCGACCCCTCCCGCCCCTCCTCGGCCAGATCGATCGGTGAGCGAGCGACATCGGCGATGGCCGCGCGCGCATCGAGTTCGACGACGTCGGTGCGGTCGCGCAGGACCTCCTTGACGACGCCCGTCGTCTCGGCGAGGTGAGGAGAGCACGTGACGTACGCGACGATCCCGCCCGGGGCCAGAGCATCGACGGCGGAGGAGAGCAGCTCCACCTGGAGCGGAACGAGCTCGGCGACGTCGGCCGGAGACTTGCGCCACCGCGCTTCCGGACGGCGGCGCAGCGCACCGAGGCCCGTGCAGGGGGCGTCCACGAGGATGCGGTCGAACTCGCCCGGCCGCGATGCGGCGAGGGTGCGCCCGTCCTGCTCGTGCACCACGACGTCACCGGGAACCGCCCTGAGCGCCTTGCGGACGAGTCGCGCGCGGACCGGGACGATCTCGTTCGCCTCCAGCGTCGCCTCGTGCTGACGCGCGATCGCGGCGAGGAGTGCCGTCTTTCCGCCGGGACCGGCGCACAGGTCGAGCCAGCGCTCCCCCGTCTTGATGGGCGCGGCGCCCGCGAGCGCGAGCGCGACGAGCTGGGACCCCTCGTCCTGCACGCGCACGGTACCGCCCGAGGCTTCCACCGGCCGACGCGGATCGCCTCCGGGAGACGCGAAGGCGGTCGGCGCGTAGGGAAGTCGGGGCTCATCGGGCTCCGCCAGGCCGGGGAGGGCGACGAGGGTGACCTCGGGCGAGGCGTTGTCGGCATCGAGAAGAGCGTCCAGTTCCTCTCCGCGCCCCTCGGCCGCCAGAGCGCGACGCAAGGCGCGGATCACCCAGACCGGGTGTGCGGAACGCAGAGCGAGGCGCTCGTCGTCGGAGCGTGCCCCGCTCTCGATGCGTTCCTGCCAGTCCTCGCTCGATTCACGCGTGATACGTCGGAGCACCGCGTTCGCGAAGCTCGATGCGCCACGGCCGGACTCTGTGGCCACGAGGTTCACCGACTCGTTGACAGCCGCATGCGAGGCGACGCGGGTGGCGAGCAGCTGGTGCACCGCGAGGCGCAGCGCATCGAGCACGGCCGGATCGATGCTGTCGGTCGAACGATCCGCCGCAGCGGCGATGATCGCATCATACGTGCCGAGTCGTCGCAGCGTGCCGTAGGTCAGCTCGGTCGCGAGGGCCGCGTCCTGCGGAGAGAGCCGCGCATCGGCGATCGCCGGAGGAAGGACGAGGTTCGCATAGGCATCCGTCTCGGACACCGCGCGCAGCACGTCGTAAGCCACCCGTCGCGCGGGTTGCACGGTACGGACGGGGCCACGCTGAACGTCGCGACGAGCCTCTGTCGCTCCCCGCCCGCCACGCGGCCGTCCGTTCGACGGCTGCGGCCGCCGGGGTCGTCCGTCTTCGCTCATGATCCCGCCACCAATTCATCGCCGCCGCGCAGACCGCGCCACCAGTCGACGGCATTCATCGCTCCCTTGCCCGCGGGCTGAACCCTGGTGACGGCCAGCGGCCCGGTGGACGTGCCGATGTGGAGCGCCGTCTTGGCGCCACGAAGACGTCCTGGGGCCAGCATTTCGGCCTCCGGCGCAGGGACCGCTTCCAGCACCTTCAGCGGCTGCCCGGCGACGGTGGTGTGCGCGCCCGGTTCCGGGGTCACCCCGCGGAACCGGGCGAAGACGACATCGAGCGGCTGGTTCCAGTCGAGCAATCCGTCGGCGAGCGTGAGCTTGGCGGCGAAGGTCGGCTCCCCCTGCTGAGGCACCGCTACCGCTGTACCGTCCGCGATCCCCGAGACCACGTCGGCGGTGAGTTCGGCGCCGTCCAGCGCGAGCGCCTCGAGCGCCTCTCCCGCCGTCGCCGTCGCGGGAAGGTCGATCGTGCGGCTCGCGAAGACGTCGCCGGCATCCAGCTCCGCGACGAGCTGGAAGACGCTGGCACCGAGAACCTCGTCGCCGGCGATCAGTGCGCGCTGCACCGGGGCCGCGCCCCGCCAGGCGGGCAGCACGGAGAAGTGCAGGTTGATCCAGCCAGCGGTCGGCGCCGAGAGCAGCGGCTCGCGCACGAGCCCGCCGTACGCCACGATCACACCGAGGTCCGCCCGCAGGGCCGAGATCGCGTCGGTCGCGGCGTCATCGAGCCGAGCAGCCTTGATGACGGGGAGGCCCAGTTCGACGGCCGCTTGAGCCACGGGCGACGGAGTCAGCACCCGACGACGCCCGAGAGGTGCGTCCGGTCGGGTGACGACCGCGGCGATGTCGTGGGACACCGCGAGGCGACGAAGGGTGGGCACGGCGGCAGCGGGGGTGCCGGCGAAGACGAGGCGCATGAAGGTTCTCCGGAAGGGTCAGAGCTCTGGTTCGAGGATATCGAGGCGGACGGAGAGCGTGCTCTTGGTCGCACGTCCCTTTCGGCGACGCCCGCTCACTGCTTCGGCCACGACCGCGGCGCGCAGTGCGGTCGCCACCCGCGCTCCGGCGCCGTAGTCGAACCGGACGAGCGCCCGCACCCGTGGAGGGACGTCGTCGGATTCGACCGGGACGGGCCCCAGCACCGCGTCGGGAGGCAGCGCGAGCTCGGTCAGCGCGGCGAGAGCGCCGGAGACCGCGGGAGCCGACCCCTGGACCAGGGCCACCCGGGTCGTCGGCGGCATGTGCAGCGGAGCCCTGCTGTCGAGCTCCATACGGGCGTGGCCTGCCTGATTCCAGGTCGCGAGCGCCTTCGCGGCCGCGCCGTTCACTCCGACCAGATGGATCGGCGCGCCGGGTGCGGCGAGGGCCGCCGCGTTCGACCACCAGCGCAGGCAGGACTCGGCGACGCGCAGATCGGGTGCCTGGAGCATCCGTGGGCCGTCGAGCAGGACGACGGCACGATATCCGCCGTCGGCGATCGGCTCGGCACCACGGGTCGCCACCACGAGCGCGGGCTTGGAGGGAACCCGCTCCACCGGGTGCGCACTGTCGGCGACGATCACACGCACGCCCGGGAACGCCCGACCCAGTTCGTCGGCGGTGCGCTCGCTCCCGGATGAGGCCAACCGCAGGTTGGTGGAGGAGCACGTCGGGCACGACCATGCGCTGGCCGATCGACCGCACCAGGCGCACACCGGCACGGCACCGCGATGCTTCGCCCCGAGCGGACCGCCGCAGTGCGCGCATCGAGCCGGAGCCCGGCATTCCGCACACACCAGCGACGGCGAGAAACCCGGTCGCGAGACCTGCACGAGCACCGGTCCCTCTGCTGCGGCGGAACGGGCGGCGAGAAACGCGGAAGACGGCATCCGCTGGGCGGTGGGCTGTTCCATCTCCTGGGGCGTGCTGAGCACGACGCGGGGCAACACGCGGCGCGTTGCTCTGACGTCCTGCAACCAGCCGAGGGCGACCAGACGTTCCACATCGGTCGTCCGGGTGTGCCCGGCGAAGAGCAGCGCCGATCCCTCGAGCTCCTGACGCAGCAGCGCAGCATCACGCGCATTGACGTACGGGGCCAGCGGCTCCCCCAGGAGAGGATCGCCGTCGTCCCAGATCGCCACCATGCCGGCGACGACAGGCGAGTAGACCGCCGAACGGTTTCCCACCACGACGCACGGCGCGTCCTCGAGCGTGCGCAGGAAGCCGCGATAGCGATCGGGGTTGGTCTGACGGGAGTCATGGCGCACGATCGCTGCGACGGGCACGAGGACCTCGAGCGCGGCGAGAAGTCGATCGAGGTCACGGCTGTCGGGGACCACGATGATCGACGACTTCCCCGCGGCGAGCATCCGCGCCGCCGAGGCCGCCAGCAACCGGGACCATCCCTGAACCCCGTCGACGAGTTGCGGAATCGCCTCGACGGCCGCCCGTCCACCCGCATCGAGCACGACATCGAGGCCCTCGTAGAGTCCGACGGTCTCTTCTGCCGCGATGAGCGCATCCGCCGTCGGCGCCTCGGCCGGTGTGTCGGCGGTCCAGGCCTTCTCGACGCGCACCTGGCGCTTGGGGATGACGAGCCGAAGCACATCGGAGGCCGAACCCGCGGCGCGATCCGCCACGCGGCGTGCGAGCGTGTGCAGGCGCTCCGGAAGCACCGGCACCAGCGACACCACGCTCTCGACTTCTGAGAGCGCCCGGTCGGCGTCGTCCTCGGTGTCGACGTCGACGACATAGCCGTCGATCACACGCCCGGCGGAGCGCAGCGGGACCTGCACGCGAACACCACGCGGCACCTCGCCCCACTCGGGAGGCAACGCGTAGTCGAAGAGCCGATCGAGCTGCGGCAGGGGCGAATCGAGGAGCACGCGCGCGATGCGCCGGCTCTCCGGAGGCATCAGGACCGCGGTCCCATCAGAGCCCGGCAGCGCGACGCAGCTCTTCGGCGCGGTCGGTGCGCTCCCAGGTGAAGTCGGGGAGCTCGCGGCCGAAGTGCCCGTAGGCGGCCGTCTGGGCGTAGATCGGACGCAGCAGGTCGAGCTGCTCGATGATCGCCTGCGGGCGCAGGTCGAACACCTCGTTGATCGCCCGCGTGATGACTTCATCCGACACCGTGCCGGTCCCGAAGGACTCGACGTAGAGACCGACGGGACGGGCGACGCCGATGGCATAGGCGACCTGTACCTCGAGACGCTCCGCCAAGCCTGCGGCGACGGCGTTCTTCGCCACCCAGCGCGTGGCGTATGCACCGGAACGGTCGACCTTGGACGGGTCTTTGCCGCTGAACGCCCCACCGCCGTGACGCGATGCTCCGCCGTAGGTGTCGATGATGATCTTGCGACCGGTCAGACCGGCGTCGCCCTTGGGGCCACCGGTGACGAAGGGACCCGCGGGATTGATGTAGAGGGTGACGTCGTCGAGATCGAGACCTGTCGTCGCGAGCACCGGGTCGATCACGTGCGCACGGACCTGAGCCTGAAGCCCTTCCTGCGAGATGTCGGGGTGGTGCTGCGTGGAGACCACGACGGCATCGACGGTCTTCGGAGTGAAGCCGTCGTACCCGAGGGTGACCTGGGTCTTGCCGTCGGGACGCAGGAAGGGCAGCTCCCCGCTGCGACGCACCTCGGCGAGACGCTCCGACAGACGGTGAGCGGTCCACGCGGCCATCGGCATGAGCTGAGGCGTCTCGTTGGTCGCGAATCCGAACATGATGCCCTGATCGCCGGCGCCGAGGCCGTCGAGCGGGTCCACCGAGGACCCGTCGCGGTGCTCCTGCGCGCTGTCGACGCCATGGGCGATGTCGGTCGACTGCTCGCCGACCGAGATGCTGACGCCGCACGAGGAGCCGTCGAAGCCGGTGTCGCTCGAGGTGTATCCGATGCCGTTCACGACCTGACGGACGATCGTGGGGATGTCGACGTATGCCTCGGTCCGGATTTCACCTGCCACATGGACGAGGCCCGTCGTGACGAGCGTCTCGACTGCGACGCGCGAGCCCGTGTCCTTCGCGATGAGGCCGTCGAGGATGCTGTCCGAGATCTGGTCGCAGATCTTGTCCGGGTGCCCTTCGGTGACGGACTCGGACGTGAACAGACGCAGGGCGCTCATCGGTACTCCAGAACGGGACGGACGGAAGGAGGGTGTTGCACCCATTCTGGACCGCGCCTCCGACAGACGGGAGGCGCGGTCTCGAATATCACTCTGCGTGACGCAGACGGAGCTTGTCCTCGTTGATCTCGTGCAGGGCGATCGTGAGCGGCTTGTCCTCGACGGACGAGTCCACGAGCGGGCCGACGTTGTCGAAGAGGTTTCCCTCGTGCAGGTCGGAGTAGTAGTCGTTGATCTGACGCGCACGCTTGGCGGCGTAGATGACGAGCTCGTACTTCGAGTCGACGCGGTCGAGCAGGTTGTCGATGGGGGGATCGATGATTCCGTTGTTGTGTCCGGCCATGGTGAGACCTCCTGATCAGGCGACGGGATCGTCGCGAAGACGGTGCGAAAGGCGCGCGAAGACGCTCAGCGCGCAGAGCTTGTGGACAATTCTACGACCTCGCGAGCCGCGGTGGCGACGTCCTCGTTCACGACGAGGTGGTCGAACTCGTTCTGGGCGGCGAGTTCGACCTTCGCGGTGCGCAGTCGTCTGGCCCGTTCCTCGGCGTCTTCCGTGCCTCGCCCGACCAGTCGATGCACCAGTTCATCCCAACTCGGGGGCAGCAGGAATATCAGCGTCGCCGACGGCTCTGCACGACGCACCTGACGGGCGCCCTGGAGGTCGATCTCGAGGAGCACGGTCTTGCCCTCGGCCAGTGCGGCGTCGATCGGCGCGCGTGGCGTGCCGTAGCGGGAGCGGTTGTGCACCACGGCGTACTCGAGCAGCTCGTCGTCGGCGATCAGCCGGTCGAACTCGGCGTCGTCCACGAAGTAGTAGTGCACGCCGTCGATCTCACCGGGGCGGGGCGGCCGGGTCGTTGCCGATACCGACAGGTGGATCTCCGGGTTGTGCTCGCGGATATGCGCGGCGACGGTTCCCTTCCCCACAGCGGTGGGGCCGGCGAGCACCAGCAGGCGGCTCCGTGCGTCGCGCGGGGTCGGCACCGGGAAGCGCGAATCGAGCCAGGCCTCCAGCACCCGGCGCTGGCGCGCACCGAGACCGCCGAGACGCTTGACCGGGGAGATGTGCAGCTCATCGAGCACGCGGTCACGCTTGCCCGCACCGATCGCGGGGAGCGCGAGCAGGAAGTCGGTGATGCGCATCGACCCCTCCACCGAGTCAGCATCGGCCGTCGCGCGGTGCAGGACGGTCTGCGGGGTCACCACGCGCATCGTCAGGTCGCGTTTGACCGATGCCCTGGCGCGGCGCCGTTCCACGGCACGGCGGGCGGCCGCGGCCCTGTCGACCTCGGGAACCGTACGCTGCGCGTCAGGCACGCGCCACCTCCAAGTACTCGGCCGCACGCGCGGTGATGGCGGTCGCCAGGTCGGCGGGACCGGCGGAGAGGATGCTGCGGCTCTCACTCGCGATCACGGCATCCGCCATCGAGCCGAAGCGAAGGCGGAGATCAGCGGGAGTCGCGCCCTGCGCGCCGAACCCCGGAGCGAGGATGGGGGCGACCGGGCCGAACGGCGAAAGGCCTGCGGCCGCCCAGTCCACGGTCGCGCCGACAACGAAGCCGAAGCTCCCCCACTCGCCTGCGCCTGAGGCTGCGGCATTGCGTGCGGAGACCTCCCCGATGATCGCGGCAGACACCGTCTCATCGCTCGCAGTGATCGAACGCTGGATGCCCGCTGCCTCGGGGTTGCTGGTGGCGGCGAGCACGAACACGCCCTTGCCGTGCTCTTCGGCGAGGGCGAAGGACCCATCGAGGGCACCGACGCCGAGGAAAGGATTCACCGTGAGCGCGTCGGCTTCGAGCGAGGATCCCGGCGTCAACCACGCCTTCGCGTAGTCGTCCATGGTCGATCCGATGTCGCCACGCTTCGCATCGGCGATCACGAGCAGATCTGCGGCACGTGCCGCCGCGAGCACCTCTTCGAGAGCTGCGAAGCCTGCGGAACCGAAGCGCTCGAAGAACGACACCTGAGGCTTCACGAAGCCCACCCGACCGGCCGCCGCCTCGACGGTGCGGAGGCCGAACTCACGGACACCGTGAGCGTCGTCGGTCAGCCCCCACGCGGCGAGCAGTGCCGCGTGGGGGTCGACGCCGACGCAGAGCGGGCCCCGCGCACTCAGCGCGGACCGTGTGCGTTCGCCGAAGCGTTCGCTCACAGTGCCGCCTTCCGGTCCAGCGCGTACTCCTGCAGGCTCTTGACCTGGAAGCCCTCGTGGGCCGCGTCCATCCCGCTCACGGCCGCGCCGAGCACAGCCATCGTGGTGAACAGCGCCTTGTCGGCGGCGACGGCGGCAGCGCGGATCTCGTAGCCGTCCGCTCGCGCGGCACCACCGGACGGAGTGTTCACGACGATGTCGATCGAGCCCTCGTTGATGAGGTCCACGATGTTCTTCGCGCCCGACTCCTGCGTCTCGCTGTACTTCTCGACGACCGTGACGGCGATGCCGTTGCGCGAGAGGATCTCGGCGGTGCCCTCCGTCGCGACGATCGTGAAGCCGAGCTGCTGCAGACGGTGGGCGGGGAGGATGACGGCGCGCTTGTCCGAGTCGGCCACCGAGATGAACACGGTTCCCGAGGTGGGCATGCCGCCATAGGCAGCGGCCTGGCTCTTGGCGAACGCGGTCGGGAAGTCGCGGTCGATGCCCATGACCTCACCCGTGGAACGCATCTCCGGGCCGAGCACGGAATCGACGGTCTTGCCGTCGGCGGTGCGGAAGCGCTTGAACGGGAGCACGGCCTCCTTGACCGACACGGGTGCGTCGAGCGGAACGCGCGAACCGTCCTGCTCGGGAAGCATCCCTTCGGCGCGCAGCTCGGCGACCGTCGAGCCCGTCATGATGCGGCTCGCCGCCTTGGCCATCGGGATGCCGAGTGCCTTCGACACGAACGGCACGGTGCGGCTGGCGCGCGGGTTGGCCTCGATCACGTAGAGCACGCCGGCGCTGATGGCGAACTGCACGTTCAGGAGTCCGCGCACGCCCACGCCCTCGGCGATGGCCAGCGTGGCCTCGCGCACGCGGTCGACATCGGTGCGGCCGAGCGATACCGGCGGCAGCGTGCAGCTGGAGTCGCCGGAGTGGATGCCGGCCTCTTCGAGGTGCTCCATGACGCCACCGATGTACAGGTCGGTGCCATCGTAGAGCGCATCGACGTCGAGCTCGATCGCGTCGTCGAGGAAGCGGTCGACCAGGAGGGGCTTGCCCTCCTCGATGACGACCTCGCCCGCGGTGCGCACGAAGTAGTCGCGCAGCGACGCGGTGTCGTACACGATCTCCATGCCGCGTCCGCCGAGCACGAAGCTCGGACGCACCAGCACCGGGTATCCGATCTCCTCGGCGATGCGCACGGCACCCTCGACGTCGATCGCCGTGCCGTTGCGCGGTGCGACGAGACCGGCCTCGTCGAGCAGCCGCGAGAAGAGCTCGCGCTCCTCCGCGAGGTCGATCGCCTCGGGGCTCGTGCCGAGCACCGTATAGCCGGCGGCCTCGATGCCCTTCGCGAGTCCCAGGGGGGTCTGACCGCCGAGCTGGCAGACGACACCGAGGATGGTGCCGCTCGCGGCCTCCGCATCGAGCACCTCCAGCACGTCTTCGAGCGTGAGCGGCTCGAAGTACAGGCGGTCGGNNTCGGAGGGGTCGTAGTCGGTCGAGACCGTCTCCGGGTTGCAGTTGACCATGACGGTCTCGAAGCCGGCATCGGACAGCGCGAACGATGCGTGCACGCATGAGTAGTCGAACTCGACGCCCTGCCCGATGCGGTTCGGACCCGATCCGATGATGACGACCTTGGTGCGTTCGGACGGTTCGACCTCGGTCTCGAAGTCGTAGCTCGAGTAGTGGTAAGGCGTGAGAGCCGGGAACTCGCCGGCGCAGGTGTCGACCGTCTTGTACACCGGGCGGATGCCGAGACCGTGGCGCACGCCGCGGACCTCGGCCTCAGAGGTTCCGCGGAGCTCGGCGAGCTGTGCGTCGGAGAAGCCGTGTTCCTTGGCGTAGCGGAGCGTCGCCGCATCCAGTTCGGATGCCTGGCGCACGACCTCGGCGACCCCGTTGATCAGCACGATCTGGTCGAGGAACCACGGGTCGATCGCTGTCGCATCGAAGGCCTGCTCCACGGTCGCACCCTTGCGCAGCGCCTGCTGCAGGGTGACGATCCGA
This sequence comes from Microbacterium sp. UBA3486, assembly GCF_002377845.1. Lineage (NCBI taxonomy): Bacteria > Bacillati > Actinomycetota > Actinomycetes > Micrococcales > Microbacteriaceae > Microbacterium > Microbacterium sp. UBA3486. The sequence continues at coordinate 16,996 of NZ_DFQP01000039.1, read as the reverse complement.
CCGTCGGTGGGAATCTTCGAGATCTCGAGCAGCTCCTCGACGGAGCGGTCCTCCACGCCCCAGTGGAAGCTCGATCCGCGCTTCTCGAGCGAGCGGAGCGCCTTCTGCAGCGCGGTCGCGTAGTTGCGACCGATGGCCATGGCCTCGCCTACCGACTTCATGGTCGTGGTCAGCGTCGCGTCGGCGGCCGGGAACTTCTCGAAGGCGAACCGCGGCACCTTGACGACCACATAGTCGAGCGTGGGCTCGAAGCTCGCCGGTGTCACGCCCGTGATGTCGTTCGGGATCTCGTCGAGGCGGTAGCCGAGCGCGAGCTTGGCCGCGAGCTTCGCGATCGGGAATCCGGTGGCCTTCGAGGCGAGGGCGCTGGACCGCGAGACGCGCGGGTTCATCTCGATCACGATGATGCGGCCGTTGGTCGGGTCGACCGCGAACTGGATGTTGCAGCCTCCGGTGTCGACGCCGACGGCGCGGATGATGTCGATCCCGATGTCGCGCATCTTCTGGTACTCGCGGTCGGTGAGGGTGAGCGCCGGGGCGACCGTGATCGAGTCGCCCGTGTGCACGCCGACCGGGTCGACGTTCTCGATGGAGCAGACGACGACCGTGTTGTCGGCTGTGTCGCGCATGAGCTCGAGCTCGTACTCCTTCCAGCCGAGGATGGACTCCTCCAGGAGCACCTCGGTGGTCGGCGAGTCTCGCAGGCCGGCGCCGGCGATGCGGCGCAGGTCTTCCTCGTCGTAGGCGAAGCCCGAGCCCAGACCCCCCATCGTGAAGCTCGGGCGGACCACCATCGGGTAGCCCAGCTCGTCGGCAGCCGCCAGCACTTCGTCCATGGTGTGCGCGATGCGGGAGTCCGCCACGTCGGCACCGGCGTCGAGCACCAGCTGCTTGAAGATCTGGCGGTCCTCGCCCTTGTTGATCGCCTCGAAGTTGGCGCCGATAAGCTCGACGTCGTACTTCTCGAGGATGCCGTGGTTGTGCAGCTCGATCGCGGCGTTCAGCGCGGTCTGGCCACCCAGCGTGGGCAGGATCGCGTCAGGACGCTCCTTCGCGATGATCGTCTCGATGACCTGCCAGGTGATCGGCTCGATGTACGTCGCGTCGGCGAAGTCGGGATCGGTCATGATGGTCGCCGGGTTGGAGTTGACCAGGATGACCCGGACGCCCTCCTCGCGCAGCACGCGGCACGCCTGGGTGCCGGAATAGTCGAACTCGCAGGCCTGACCGATGACGATCGGGCCGGAGCCGATGACGAGGACGGAGTTGATGTCGTCGCGCTTGGGCATTACTTGGAGTCCTTCTGGCTTGCGATGACCAGGTCGCGGAACCTGTCGAAGAGGTAGTTGGCGTCGTGGGGGCCGGCCGCCGCCTCGGGGTGGTACTGCACCGAGAATGCCGGGATGTCGAGGGCGCGAAGTCCCTCGACGACGTTGTCGTTGAGGCCGACGTGGCTGACCTCGACCTTGCCGTAGCCGTTCGGGCTGTCGAAAGTGCCCTCGATCGGAGCCTCGACCGCGAAACCGTGGTTGTGCGCGGTGATCTCGACCTTGCCGGTCTGCTTGTCCAGCACCGGCTGGTTGATGCCGCGGTGACCGAACGGCAGCTTGTAGGTGCCGAGGCCCAGTGCACGACCGAGGAGCTGGTTGCCGAAGCAGATCCCGAAGAACGGCAGCCCGTCATCGAGCACCGCACGCAGCAGCTCGACATGGTCGCCGGAGGCCGCGGGGTCGCCGGGGCCGTTCGAGTAGAAGACCGCGACGGGGTCGACCGCACGGATCTCGTCGATCGTCACGTTCTGCGGAAGGACGTGCACCTCGAAACCGCGGGCGGCGAGGTTGTCGATCGTCGCCTGCTTCACACCGAGGTCGAGCACGGCGAGGTTTCCGATCCGCTCCCCCATCGCCGTCGTCACGGTGGCCACGTCGACCGAGACCTCGGCGGACAGGTTGCGCCCGGCCATCTCCGGTGCTTCGCGGACGATGCGCACCTGCTCCTCGGCATCGAGCGCCGCATCGGCACCGGAGAAGATCCCGCCGCGCATGGAGCCCGCCGACCGGATGTGGCGGGTGATCGATCGGGTGTCGATACCGCTGATCCCCACGACGCCGTCTTCGACGAGCACGTCGTCGAGCGAGGCGTTCGCGCGCCAGTTCGACACGACGCGGGAGGGGTCGCGCACGATGTAGCCGGCGACCCAGATGCGACGTGATTCGGCATCTTCGTCATTCATGCCCGTGTTGCCGATGTGCGGCGCCGTCTGCAGGACGATCTGGCCCGCGTAGGACGGATCGGTGATCGTCTCCTGGTATCCGGACATGCCGGTCGCGAAGACGACCTCGCCGAGGGTGCGGCCGCGGGCGCCGTAGGCGCGTCCGATGTGACGTGTGCCGTCCTCCAGGACGAGGACGGCGGGATCGGGAAGCGAGGCCGCGGGGGCCTGCCCGGAGGTTGTCGAGAGTGTCATGACTGTGCTCCTGTGTCGGGGGCGGCGGGGACGAGCCGCTGCAGGTCGGAGATGAGGTTCTGGGGATCGCCGGTGGCGAGGCGCAGGTAGCTGTCGACGATGGTGTCGTCGTCGATGTTCCAGGCGATGCGCACGAGGCCGCCGGGCTCCACGACGCGGTCGATCGTGACCGTGGCGCGGTCGATGGCGACGAGCCGGTCGTTCGCGAGGAAGACCGTCGGGGTACCGTCGAGGCAGAGGGCGATGCCGCGATCCGTGAGCGCGAGCTCGCCGCGGGCCCGGTACGCGAGAGGTGACACCGCGAGACGCTCGAGCGGCTGCTCGTGCCGTGTCGTCGACACGTACAGCACCTCGTCGCGGCGGGCGACCTCCGCGTGCTCAGGCACACCCAGCGGGGCCGTGAACACGGAATCGCGGCGGATTCGTCGTCGCCAGGCGAGAAGCATCACCAGCAGCACCAGGAGCGCGACGGCGATCGTGATCGCGACGGCGAGGTCCCGAGCGCTCATGCGCGGAGCTCCTCGACGACGCTGCCGCCGTCGACCGTGAGCACGCCGCCGTGGACCGTGTACTCCACTCGTCCGGGAAGCGCGCGGCCGAGGTACGGCGAGTTCACGCTCCGGCCGTGGAGGTCGGCCTCCGTGAAGACACCGTCGACCGCGGCGTCGTACAGCGTGAGCTGTGCCGGCTGACCGACTTCGAGCGGCGTGCCGTGTCCGGAGAGACGTCCGATGCGAGCGGGTGCCGCGCTCATCACACGCGCGATGTCGGCCCAGTCGAGCAGGCCGGTCTGCACCATCGACTGGTGCACGACGCGCAGCGCGCTCTCGAGACCCACCATGCCGTTCGCCGCTGCCTGCCACTCGCAGGCCTTGTGCTCGCTGGGATGCGGGGCATGATCAGTCGCGACGATGTCGATGGTTCCGTCGGCGAGACCCTCGCGCACCGCGAGCACATCCTCTTCGCGACGCAGCGGAGGATTGACCTTGTAGCGCGCGTCGTACCCGCGCACGAGTTCGTCGGTCAGCAGGAGGTGGTGAGGGGTGACCTCGGCCGTGACGTCGATGCCGCGCTTCTTGGCCCAGCGGATGATGTCCACCGAGCCCGCGGTCGAGAGATGGCACACGTGCAGTCGCGAGCCGACGTGCTCGGCCAGCAGCACGTCGCGGGCGATGATCGACTCCTCGGCGACCGCGGGCCAGCCGGCGAGGCCCAGCTCGGCCGACACCGTGCCCTCGTTCATCTGCGCGCCCTCCGTGAGGCGGGGGTCCTGCGCATGCTGGGCGATCACGCCGCCGAACGACTTCACGTATTCCAGCGCGCGACGCATGATGAGCGGGTCGAACACGCAGAAGCCGTCGTCGCTGAAGACACGGACCTGCGCGCGGGAGGTGGCCATCGCGCCCAGCTCGGCGAGCCGCTCGCCCTTCTGCCCGACGGTGACAGCGCCGATGGGCTGCACCGTGGCGTAGCCCGCCGCTTCACCGAGCGCGAGCTCCTGCTCCACGACACCAGCGGTGTCGGCGACCGGCGAGGTGTTGGGCATCGCGAAGACGGCGGTGAAACCACCGGCCGCGGCGGCGCGCGTTCCGGTGAGGATCGTCTCGGACGCTTCGTAGCCGGGCTCGCGCAGATGCGTGTGCAGGTCGACCAGTCCGGGCAGGGCGACGAGACCCGCTGCGTCGATGACCCGAGCACCCGAACGCTGCAGTCCGCTCCCGATCTCGGCGATCCGGCCGTCCTCGATGATGATGTCGGCGCTCTCGGCACCGAGCAGTCGTGCACCGGTGATGACGAGGGTCTCGCTCACAGGTCTCCCCCTCGTTCGTCGTCTCGTTCTCCTGCCAGCAGCAGGTACAGCACCGCCATGCGGACGGATACCCCGTTCGTGACCTGTTCCAGCACCGTCGAGCGGGGGGAATCGGCAGCTTCCGAGGAGATCTCCAGTCCCCGGTTCATGGGTCCGGGGTGCATGACAATGCTACCTGCCGGAAGACCGGCCACACGCCGTGCGTCCAGGCCCCAGCGTCGGGAATACTCCCGCTCAGTCGGGAAATACGCGGCATTCATCCGTTCCAGCTGGATGCGCAGCATCATCACGGCGTCCGGCTCTTCCGCCAACGCCTCATCGAGGTCGTAGACGACCCGCACCGGCCAGAGCGACACGTTCTGCGGAACCAGCGTGGGCGGCGAGACGAGCGTGACATCGGCGCCGAGCGTGGTGAGCAGCCAGACGTTGGAGCGCGCGACCCGAGAGTGCAGCACGTCACCGACGATCACCACGCGCAGACCGCTCAGGTCACGACCGCGACTGTCGGCGCCGAACCGGCGCTTGCGGATCGTGAAGGCGTCGAGCAGCGCCTGCGTCGGGTGCTCGTGGGTGCCGTCGCCGGCGTTCACGACACCGGCCGAGATCCAACCGCTGGTGGCGAGCGTCTGCGGCGCGCCGGAACCCGGGTGCCGGACCACGACCGCGTCAGCACCGATCGCCTCCAGGGTCTGCGCCGTGTCCTTCAGGCTCTCGCCCTTGGAGACGCTGGATCCCTTCGCCGCGAAGTTGATCACATCGGCGGAGAGGCGTTTGGCGGCCGCCTCGAACGAGATGCGCGTGCGCGTCGAATCCTCGAAGAAGAGGTTCACGACGGTCTTGCCACGCAGCGTCGGGAGCTTCTTGACCTCACGCGACTGCGTGTCGGACATGTCTTCGGCGACGTCGAGGATGCGCAGGGCTGTGGCCCTGTCGAGGGTGCGGGTGTCGAGGAGGTGTCTCATTCGCCGATCGTCACCTCCTCCGCGCCGTCGTTCTCGAAGAGGCGCACGTTGACCCGCTCGGTGCGGGCGGAGGGGATGTTCTTGCCGACGAAATCGGGACGGATCGGGAGCTCACGGTGCCCGCGGTCGACGAGGATCGCGAGGCGCACGACCGAGGGGCGCCCGATCGACTGGATCGCGTCCAACGCTGCCCGGATGCTGCGACCCGAGAAGAGCACATCGTCGATGAGCACGACGGTCTTGCCGTCGATGCCGCCGACCGGGATCTCGGTGGGTTGCGGGGAGCGTGTCGGGTGCTGGGCGAGGTCGTCGCGGAAGAGCGTGACGTCGAGAGCGCCGACCGGGACGGACTGCTGCGCGATCTCGCTGATCAGCAGCCCGAGGCGATGGGCGAGGGTCACACCGCGGGTCGGGATGCCCAGCAGCACCAGATTCTCGGCTCCTCGATTGGACTCGAGGATCTCGTGCGCGATACGGGTCAGCGCTCGTGAGATGTCGGCTTCGTGCAGCACGGTGCGCATGCTCATCGGCCGCTCCCTTCTCCGCCTCACAGGACGGTGTTAAAGGTTGCTTGTGATGTCAGTCTATCGGAGCGCGGGGACTCCGGCGGATCAGCTGGCCTCCTGCAGCACGGGGTCGGTGACCTCATCGATCTTGGAGGAACGGATCGGGTGACCGGCGGTCGACAGACAGCGCCCCGTCTTCAGGTCCCACTTCCAGTCGTGCATGCTGCACGTGAGGATGCCGTCCTCGTCGACCGTGCCCGTGCGGGTGAGGTCGGCACGCAGGTGCGGGCACCGGCGCTGCACGACCCAGTCGCCGATCTCGGCATCCTCGGTCTGGTCGGTCTGCTCCTGGTACCAGTTCTCGACGTACTCGATCCGATCCACGGAGAGGCACTTGAGGAACGTGGTGAGGAACTCGTTGAACTTGCCGCTGCGCCCCACGGAGAACTGCATCGAGAGGAAGATCGAGTTCGACCAGTCGATCTCGTGATCGACGATGTTCGTCGAGACCAGGTCTGCGGGGATGGTGTACCAGTAGATGCACTCCTCCCCGGCATACTCCCGGACCTTCGCGCGGGGGAAATCGACCACCATGTCGAGCTCGCCGATGCGGAAGCGCACGCACCCGCCGACGCCGAGTCGGATCGTGCGGGACTTCTTCAGCAGCGGCTCCCACCAGTTCTTGATCGCCTCGAGCATCTCGGCGGGCGGGATGATCGCGGCACGAGAAGCCTCCTCGTCGCGGATCTCCTGCTGTCGGCTCGCCCGCTGCTCCTCGAGGTAGTCCCACTTCTCATCGAAGATGTGGGAGATCTCGGCCTCGGTGTAGAGCGTCTGCTCGCTCGTGACGGATCCGTCCTCGACCGTGACGACCGTGCCGGGGATGAAGAGCTGCCCGTCGTACTGCGGCGCCAGCTCCTTCATGTGCGCGAGGAACTGCTTCTGGTCGGTGAAGATCGACTCGCCGTTCTTCCCGAGACCGTTGAAGTCGAACAGGTCGTCACGCAGGAACATGGGCGGGCCCGCCATCGGGAAGACGTGCGGAGCGTCGACCTTCTCGATGTAGTACATGGCGCGCTTGTTCTGCGCTTCGCGCTTGAGACGGGCGAAGTTCTGCTTGGCATCGAGAGGCAGGTCGTAGACCATGGGCCACCAGATCGCGCCGGACACCTGAGTGAAGTAGGCGTCGGGCTTGCCGAAATCGAGCAGCTTCTCGAGATCGAGCGGGTGGGAGTCGTTCTGGTTCAGCATCGAGCCGGTGCCGTCGTCGACGCTCAGCGAGGAGTCACCGATCGGACCGTCGCTGGGGGCTCGCAGCGGCGTGATCATCATCTTGAGCTCGCCGCGCTGGATCACCTGCCCGGCCGGGGCGTACGTGATGTTCGTGTAGCCGAGTGCCCGGATGTCCTTCTCGAGGTCATCGGTCGGGTACTCCGGAAGCAGCACCTCGATGTCCTTGCGGATGTAGCGTTCGAGGAGCCGCGGGTCGAAGTGGTCGCGGTGCCGGTGCGAGATCCAGAGGAAATCGGCTTCACGCCCGAAACGCTCCCAGTCCAGGCCTCGGTTGTCGGGGAACGGGAACCAGGATCCGTAGAACGAGGGTCCGAGGACCGGGTCGCAGATGATGTTCCCGCCGACCGTCTCGATGAACATCCCGGCGTGGCCGAGTCCCGTGATCCGCATTGCATTCCTCCCGAAAGTGAACCGTTCGATTGTACCGACGGCTCCCTGAACGCCCGGTCGACCCGGCCGTGAGTATTCCGGTCAGCCCTCGAACAGCCCGCGGATGTCGTCGGCGGAGAGCGATTGCGCGAACAGCGCCTCGTCGTCGAGCACGGCGGTGAACAACCGGGCCTTGCGGCGTTGCAGGTCGAGCACCTTCTCCTCGATCGTGCCGGTGGAGATCATGCGGTACACGAACACCTGGCTGTCCTGACCGATGCGGTGTGTGCGATCGACGGCCTGCGCCTCGGCTGCGGGGTTCCACCACGGATCGAGCAGGAAGACGTAATCGGCCTCGGTCAACGTGAGGCCGAAGCCGCCGGCCTTCAGGCTGATGAGGAACACCGGCTGCTCCCCCGAGGTGAAGCTCTCGACGACCTTCTGCCGGTGACGTGTCGACCCGTCGAGATGCGCATAAGGAATGCCGGCGGCATCGAGGCGCGCCGCAGCCAGGTCGAGGAACGAGGTGAACTGGCTGAACACGAGCGCCCGGTGCCCCTCCGCCTGCAGCTCGATCACCCGCTCGAGCAGCACGTCGAGCTTGCGCGAGCCGATCTTGGCGTCTTCCGGATCGATGAGCCCGGGGGCAAGGCTGAGCATGCGCATCAGTGTGAGCGAGCGGAAGACGATGAAGCGGTTGCGATCGAGGTCTTCCAGCAGTCCGAGCACCTTCTGCCGTTCGCGCTGCAGGACCACGTCGTAGAGCGCGCGATGAGACGAGCTGAGCTCGACCTCGAGGATCTGCTCCTGCTTCGCCGGGAGGTCGGGGGCCACGAGCTCTTTCGTCCGTCGCAGCAGCAGGGGACGGATGCGCCGCCGCAGCTGCTCGAGGCGTCGCTGCCGATAGGTGCCCCCCTCCTCGTTCTCCGGGACCTTTCCCTGCTCGATCGGCTGGATGTAGTGTTCGCGGAACTTCCGCGCAGAGGCGAACAGGCCGGGAGCGGTGAGCTTCAGCAGCGCCCACAGCTCGCTGAGGCTGTTCTCCATCGGGGTGCCGGTGACCGCGAACGTCACGTCCGCACGGAACGAGGCCACAGCACGATGCAGCTTGGTCGCCGGGTTCTTCACGAACTGCGCCTCGTCGAGGATGAGCCCTGCCCACTCGACAGCGGCGTACTCGATCTCATCCAGACGGGCGACGGCATAGGTGGTGATGACGAGGTCGACCTCTCGGAGGCTGCCGTCGAGCGGTGGCCCCTGGGTGCTCCCCCGGAGCATCACACGGAGCGCGGGAGCGAAGCGCTCAGCCTCGCTGCGCCACGTGGCGAGCACCGACGTGGGGACGATCGCGAGGAAAGGACGCTTCTCCCCTGATTCGCGAGCGTGCACGATGAGCGCCAGAAGCTGGAGCGTCTTTCCGAGTCCCATGTCGTCGGCGAGGATGCCTCCCAGGCGATGGCTCCACAGGAAGGCGAGCCAGTCGAGACCCTCCTTCTGATAGGGACGGAGCTCGGCCGTGATGCCCGATGGCACAGCGACTGGGGGCACCGAGGTGGCGCGGCGGAGTCCGTCGGCGATCGCCCGCCATGCGACGGCGGGAACGGCTTCATCGGCGAGGTCCTCGAACTCCTCCCAGAGGTCGGTCTGGTAGCGGCTGATCCGTGGACCGGTCTCCCACTCGTCGAGGTCGCCGGACTCGTCGATGAGCTCCCGGAGACGATCGAGCGCTCGATGGTTCAGGGAGAAGTAGCTGCCATCCACGAGGAGGAGCTTCTTGCGGCCCTTGCTGAGCGCCGTGAACAGCGGTTCGAACGGGATGGTGCGCCCGTCGATCTTTACCAGGACTCCCAGGTCGAACCAGTCGGGGTCGCTGCTCTCGACGGTGGATACGGTGATCTGCGGCTCGCCCGTGAGCTCGTGATAGCTCTTGCGACGACCGGATACGGAGACCGTGACGCCCTCGGCCTCGAGCGCCGGCACCATTCGGGTGACGAACTCGGCGGCGGCGACGTCGTGGAAGGAACCCTCCGAAGCGAGATCTTCGCCCAGCTGCTCCATCCAGACGGCCTGGAGCGCGTCTCGGAGCATCTCCTCCGCGACCGCGTCGCGCACGGCGTCTCCTCCGGGAGCGAACGGGACCCGCCCGAACCCGCGATACTCCCACTCGAAGGCGTATCTGACCGTGTCGCCGCGCAGGAAGGACAGCTCGAGCACCGGACGGGGGGCGGGCAGCACCGGCAGCTCGACGCGACCGACCGGACGCACCTCGATGCGGCGGCCGAGCAGCGGGTAGGCGTCGCGGAAGAACGCGGCTTCGTCATGCGCCGGGACTTCCACGCCCGCCCCCGCGCCGAGGAGCGCGTGCACCGGGGCACTGATCGGCACCTCGGCGAGAGTCACACGCATGGTCGTACCGCGTTGCTCGACTTCGTACAGCCCGCTGTGACCGATGGTTCGCACGCCGGCCGGGTCCGCCTCTCTTCCATCGATCATGACGTCAGGGCGCACGAGGAGGCCGCCCGCGTCGTCGCGTCCGATGGTCGCACGGATCTCGGCGCGGTCGGCGAGGATCACGGTCGTGCTCTTCTGCGTGGCGACGAGGGGGATGCCGACTTCGGCGCCCGCGCGCAGGTGTCGCCAGAAGAGTCCGGATTCGATCAGATCGGCGACCAGCCAGTCCCCGGCTGTGCCGGAGAGCAGTGTGTCGCGGGCGATGCTGAGCAGATCGGCGAACCACCGCGAGCGATCACGCCCGTACTGCGTCGGTGACCGACGCACCGCATCCCACGTGGCTGTTCCTTGCACCCAGGCCCCCGTCGCTGCGCTCCTCTCGAGCGGACGGATCCCGAGGAGGATCTCGCCGGAGCGCTTCCCGACGTCGCGCGCAGTAGCGGTGCGCTGCGGGCGCGAGGCCCACGGATTCGCACCACGACCATCGCGCAACCGGAGTTCGATACCGAGCGCGAGAGCCGTCTCGGCACTCCCCTGTCCGGCGCCGAGCATGATCCGCCAGTCAGCGGATGACGGACGCTCCGCGCGGGAAGCATCATGAGGGAGCGACATAGGGCCATCCTCTCCGACACCACCGACAGCGACACCACCGAAAGCGACGCCGCGGACACTGATACCGCTGACGGTGAGAGGGCCGACCGCTTCTCCGGTCGGACGGATCAGGCGGCGCGGGCGACTCGCGCGAGGACGCCGTGCACGAAGGCGCCGGAGTCATCGGTCGAGAACTCCTTGGCGAGTTCCACGGCCTCATCGATCGCGACAGCCGTCGGAACGTCGTCGTTGTAGAGGATCTCCCACACGCCGATCCGGAGCAGCGCGCGGTCGACCGCGGGCATCCGCTCCAGCTTCCAGTCGCGGCTGTGCGTCGTGATCTGCTCGTCGATCTCATCGCGCGAGTCGATGATGCCGTCGACGATCTCGCGGGCGTAGAGCCAGGACGCCTCGCGGGCGGGCTCGCTCGCGGCGCGCTTCGCCTCGGCGGCCAGCGTGACCGCGAGGTCGTCCCCGCGCACATCGGCGGAGAACAGGATGTCGAGAGCGCGCTTGCGCGCCTTCGTCCGGGCGCTCACGCCTTACTTCTCGCGGCCGAGGTAGTCACCCGTGCGGGTGTCGACCTTGACCTTGGTGCCGGCCTCGACGAAGAGCGGCACCTGAATCTCGTAGCCGGTCTCGAGCGTGGCGGGCTTGGTGCCGGCCGACGAGCGGTCGCCCTGCAGGCCGGGCTCCGTGTAGGTGATCTCGAGGACCACTGACGCCGGGAGGTCGATGTAGAGCGGGTTGCCGTTGTTCAGGGCGATCGTGACGGCCTGGTTCTCGAGCAGGAAATTCTTCGCGTCGCCGACCGTCGCGGCGCCGACCGTGATCTGGTCGAAGTCGGTCTGGTCCATGAAGACGTAACCGTCGCCATCGGTGTACAGGTACGTGTAGTCGCGGCGATCGACGTTCTCGATCTCGATCTTGGCGCCGGCGTTGTACGTACGGTCGACGACCTTACCCGAGACGACGTTCTTCAGCTTGGTGCGCACGAAGGCGCCACCCTTGCCGGGCTTGACGTGCTGGAACTCGATGACGCTCCAGAGCTGCCCGTCGATGCTGAGGACGACGCCGTTCTTGATGTCTGCGGTAGATGCCATGCGCTGCGAGTTCCGTTCGTGAGTCTGCGGGGTCGGACGAGACCGACAGTCGATTCTAAGGGATGAGTGCTGCGAGCTGCCGCACGGCGTCTGCGTAGCCGTCGACACCGCGTCCGACGACGCGCACGGCCGCGACGTCGTCGAGGTAGGAGTGGTGCCGGAATTCCTCCCGGGCGTACACATCGGAGATGTGCACCTCGGCGAACGGCAGCGAGACTCCGGTGAGAGCGTCGCGCAGCACCACCGACGTGTGCGTGAGTCCGCCGGGATTGATCACGATCGCGGCGCAGTCCTCACGGGCGGCGTGGATCGCGTCGATCAGCACCCCTTCGTGATTGCTCTGCACCGCACGCACCTCGAAGTCGTGTTCTGCAGCGGCGGCGATGGTGATGCGCTCCACGTCGGCGAGCGTGGCCGTGCCGTACACCTCGGGTTCGCGCGAACCCAGCAGGTTCAGGTTGGGTCCATTGACCAGGAGGATGCGCCGGCTCACGCGCCGACCTCCTGGTAGGCGGCGAACATCAGCGATTCGTCCGGGGCCTGCAGCACCGTCGGCTTCGCGATGTCGTCGAGGAGGATGAAGCGCAGCATTCCGCCGCGGCTCTTCTTGTCGCGCTGCATCGTGGCGAGCAGCTGCGGCCAGGCTCCTGCGCGGTACGAGGTCGGAAGCCCCAGCGACTCGAGGATGGTGCGATGACGCTCGGCCGCGGCGTCGGAGAGGCGTCCGGCGAGACGCGAGAGCTCGGCCGCGTACAGCATGCCGACCGAGATCGCGGCGCCGTGACGCCAGCGGTATCGCTCTGCGTGCTCGATAGCGTGTCCGAGGGTGTGGCCGTAGTTGAGGATCTCCCGCAGGCCCGCCTCCCGGAAGTCGTCCGAGACGACCTCGGCTTTCATCGCGATCGCGAGTTCGATGGCACGACGGAACTCGTCCGTCGTGGGGTCAACGGCACGAGCGGGATCCGCCTGGACGATGTCGAGGATCTCCGGCGCCCAGATGAATCCGGCCTTCACGACCTCGGCGAAACCGGCGGTCGCCTCGTTCGGGCTGAGGCTCGCGAGCTCGTCGAGGTCGCCCACGACGGCGCGCGGCGCCCAGAACGCACCGACGAGGTTCTTGCCCTCCGCCGTGTTCACCCCGGTCTTGCCGCCGACCGCCGCGTCGACGAGGCCGAGGACCGTGGTCGGCACCTGGATCAGCTGCACACCGCGCAGCCACGTCGCCGCCACGAAGCCGGCGAGGTCGGTGACCGAGCCGCCGCCGTAGCCGATGACGGCGTCACTGCGCGTGAAGTCGGCCTGCCCCATCACCTGCCAGCAGAAGGCCGCGACCTCGATGCGCTTGCCCTGCTCCGCATCCGGGATCTCCGCGAGCAGCACCTCACGCGGCCCGTCCGCGGTATCGGCGAGCAGGCGATCGCGCAGCTCGGCTGCCCGTGCGGCCAGCGTCGGCGGGTGCACGACCAGGATCTTGCGCACCCCCGGAGCCAGCGCAGTCGAGACCCGTTCGAGGATCCCCCGTCCGATCGTGATGTCGTAGGCGTCGCTACCGGTGACGCTGATGGTCGTCGTGCTCATCGCTGCTCTCTCCTCCATGCCACGATCTCGTCCGCGATCTTCTGCATCGGACGACGTGAGGTGTCGAAGGTCGCCGATGACACCTCGGCGTACCACCCCCGACGTTCCTCGAAGATCTTCTTCCAGCGCTCCAGGGGGTCCTCCCCCGCCAGCAGCGGACGATTGCTCCCACGGAGCCGGTCGGCCACCGCGTCGGGGCTCACTGTCAGGAACACGACCGGGTGCTCTGCCAGCAGCTCCCGGGTCGCCGCTTCCGTCACCGCCCCGCCACCGAGGGAGATCACCCCGCCCTCGGCGAGGGCCTCTGCCACCGCCGCCCGCTCGAGGGCACGGAAGTGCGCCTCGCCGTGGGCCTCGAAGATGCCGGCGATGGGTCCGTGAGCGGCCACGATGCGCTTGTCGGTGTCGATGAACGCGACGCCGAGCCGACGGGCGACGCGTCTGCCGACGCTGGTCTTGCCGGCGGCCATCGGGCCGACCAGCACCAGCGTCAGCGGATCAGCCCCGCTCGTCATGCGCGATGAGCGCCGCCTCGGACGCGGGGGTCGTGCGCAGCTCGGCAGGGATGCCCGCCAGGTACCCGTCGAGGTTCCGTCGCGTCTCCCGGATGCTGTCACCGCCGAACTTCTCCAGCACGGCGTTCGCGAGCTCGACCGCGACCATCGCCTCGGCGACCACACCGGCGGCTGGTACCGCGCATACGTCGGAGCGCTGGTGGTGGGCGGTGGCGTCGTCTCCTGTCGCGATGTCGATCGTCCGCAGCGCGTGCGGCACCGTCGCGATCGGCTTCATGCCGGCACGCACGCGCAGGACGGTGCCCGTCGACATGCCGCCCTCGGTGCCGCCGGCACGGTCGGATCCGCGCGTGATGCCGTCGGCGGTCGCGAAGAGCTCGTCGTGCGCGGCCGAGCCGCGACGACGGGTGGTCTCGAAGCCGTCGCCGACCTCGACACCCTTGATCGCCTGGATGCTCATCAGGGCCTGGGCCAGACGCGCGTCGAGGCGTCGGTCCCAGTGCACGTGGGAGCCGAGTCCCGGAGGCAGCCCGTACGCGAGGACCTCGACGATCCCGCCGAGCGTATCGCCGTCCTTCTTGGCGTCGTCGATCTCGGCCACCATCAGCGCGGAAGTCGCCGCGTCGAAGCACCGGAGCGGATCGGCGTCCAGCGCCTCGACGTCATCCGGCGTGGGCAGCGCGGAACCCTCGGGTACGCGCACCGGGCCGATCGACAACGTGTGGCTGACGAGACGGATCCCGAGCTCACCGAGGAAGGAGCGGGCGATCGCTCCCAACGCGACACGAGCGGCCGTCTCGCGGGCGCTCGCACGCTCGAGGATCGGACGCGCCTCGTCGAAGTCGTATTTCTGCATGCCCACCAGATCGGCGTGCCCTGGACGCGGACGCGTGAGAGGCGCGCTGCGTCCGCGAGACTTGTCCGTGAGCTCGACGGGCTCGGGGTTCATGACCTCGATCCACTTGGGCCATTCGGTGTTGCCGATGCGCAGCGCGATCGGACTGCCGAGGCTCCGGCCGTGGCGCACACCGCCGGAGATCGTGAGCTCATCCTGCTCGAACTTCATCCGCGAGCCGCGGCCGTAGCCCAACTTGCGACGGGCGAGATCGGCCTGGATGGCCTCGGAGGACACAGGGACGCCGGAGGGCAGACCCTCCATGACGGCGATGAGTTCTGGGCCGTGCGATTCGCCGGCTGTGAGCACGCGGAGCATTGCTCCAGTCTCCCACGGGTTCACACCCCCGCAGCGCCGCGTTTCGTCGAGCGAGCGGTTCGGTTCAGAGCGCGGCGCGCATCGCGGTGATCACCGCAGCCTCGTCGCGGAGCTCCATCGTCGGATCGCCGTGCCGGAAGATGCGGATCTGGCGCACGGCCTGATGCAGCAGCATGCCGAGTCCGGAGATGGCCGGGCCCTCGCTCCAGGTCATCGCGAGAGCTGACGGCCACGGGGCGTAGGCGGCGTCGAAGAGCGAGCCGCCACTCGACGACAGCACCGAGGCGATCTCCGCGGGGAGAGCCGTGCCGCTGGGCAGGGTGGCCACGGTCAGCTCGACGGCCGGAGCAGGCGCATCGAACGCGCGTACTTCCACGATGAGGCCGAGCCGCTCCCCGAGATCCACCAGCGCCGCCGCGGGAGCAGCGCGCCGAGCACGCACGTCGACGCGCGCGGCCCCGATCTCGGCTGCGGCGACGAGAGCCGATGCCGCGGTGGCCCCGGCCCCGAGTATCCGGACCCGTTCGACCTCGGCGATGTGCGCCTCGGCGAGGGCATCGACGATCCCTCCGACATCGGTGTTGAACCCGGCCGGCTCTTCTCCCAGGAGGAGCGTGTTGACGGCGCCCGTGAGCTGCGCATGACGATCCCGTGTCGCCGCCGCGCGGAACGCCTCTTCCTTCAACGGCATCGTGAGGGAGAGACCACGCCAGGTGTCGTCCAGTTCGGCGATCGCCGAGGCGAACCCTTCCGCCGAGACCCGGCGCCTTCCGTACTCCCAGTCCAGGCCGAGCACACGATAGGCGGCCGCATGCAGCTCCGGCGACTTGGAGTGCGCGATCGGATCGCCCCAGACCGCCAACCGTGAGCGCGTCACCGTCTCAGCAGCCGCCGTCGGGGTTCGCACGGCACCACTCACGCCACTTCTCGATGCCCTGCTCGTGCTCCGCCATGGTCTCGGAGAACTGGGTCTCCCCCGTGGCGAGGTTGATCGTGACGAAGTACAGCCACGGGCCGTCAGCCGGCTGCATCGCCGCCTTGATGGCCGCGTCGCTCGGGCTGGCGATCGGTGTCGCCGGCAGGCCGGTGCGCACGTAGGTGTTCCACTCGTTGTCGTCCTCGAGCGCTTCCTTCGAGCTCGACACGACGCCTTCGTGCAGCGACCCGTAGCCGTACTGGGCGGTCGAATCCATCTGCAGCTTCATGTCGATGTCGAGACGGTTCTGAATGACGCGGGACACCTTCGCGAAGTCGTCGAGACGGCCCTCGCGTTGGATGATCGAGGCGATCGTCAGGATTCGTTCGGCATCCGCCGGCGGTACTCCTGCCGCGTCGAGCGACTCTCTGGTGCGGTCGACCATCCGCTGGATCACCTGAGGTGCGGTGACCCCGGGATCGAACTCGTACACTGCGGGGAACAGCCAGCCCTCCAGGCTCGGCGCGTCCACGCCGTAGGCCGAGGGGTCCTGGACCGCAGCCTCGAAGTCGGCGAGCGGAAGCCCGAGGGTCTCGGCCATGCCGGGCAACGAGGACACGATCGTGCCCCCCTCGGAGACCGAGACGGCATTCGCCATCTTGTTCGCGTCGTCCTTGAGCGCGGCGAGGGCGGCCTCCGCCGTCATCTTCTTCTGCAGGCGGTAGACGCCCGGATAGAACGTGACCGCGAGGTTCTCTTCGACGATGTAGTCGTAGAACACGTCCTCGGTCTTCGTGACGCCGGCCTCATAGAGCGCCGTCGACACCGGCCCCCCGGTGTCGCCCTGCTTGATCGTGACGAGGGCTTCGCCGTTCGCGAGACCGGGCTCCCAGTCCTTCGACTCGCCCCAGCCCATGGCATCGCTGATCTTGTCGCCATAGGTGTTCCAGGCCCAGGCGCCCCCCGCCGCGATGCCGCCGAGCACGGCGAGCACGATGATCAGCGCGATCAGGCAGCCCTTGCGGCGCTTCTTCTTCGGCGCCGCGGGAACATTGTCGTCGTGCGGGGCGAACAGATCGTCGAGCCCGCCGCCGATCGCCGGTTCGGGCGTTTCGGCCGCTGCCGAGGTGCGACCGGTGGCCGCCGCGGCCACCACCCGCGGGAGAACACGCGTGGGAGTCTCTGCGGCGTCGGCCGAGGCGCGAACGGGTGTCGGCGACGG
>NZ_DFQP01000064.1:0-3643 GCF_002377845.1 Microbacterium sp. UBA3486 | reverse complement strand
GGGCTCGGCGTGAGCGCGGCCCCCGACTTGCGCCCTCGTGCCGTGATGCTCGGCGACCTGCCGGCGCTGCGCCCCGACGAGCTGGCCAGGGCGCTCGCGTTTGCCTCTTCGCACTCCCGGGCGTTCGTGCCGGACGCCGAGGGCACCGGCACCGTGCTCGCCACGGCGCGGGCGGGTTTCGACCTCACTCCGTGTTTCGGGGTGGACTCGGCCTCCGCACATCGCGCGGCCGGCTTCGTCGAGGTCGGGTTTCCCGTCTTGAGCGGTCTGCGACGTGACCTCGATCATGCCGAGCACCTGCGGGCCGCCCGCCGTGCCGGACTGGGCTCGCGCACCGCGGCGCTGGTCGACCGACCGCTGGTGCTCGCCTCATGACCGGCGGCGTCGCCGACACCTCCGATGGCCCGCACATCGTCGTCCTCGCCGGTGGCGTCGGCGGATCGAAGTTCGTGGTCGGTGTGCGGGAGGCCGCACGGCGACGGTGGCCGGATGCCGCGGGAGGAACCCGAGCCGAGATCACGGTGATCGTCAACACCGGCGACGACCTGTGGCTCAGCGGTCTGCGGCTGCAGCCCGATGTCGACTCGATGATCTACGCGCTCGCCGGTGTCAACGACACCGCACGCGGATGGGGGAGGGCGGGAGAGAGCGAGCTCGTCGCCACCGAGTTGCAGGCATGGGGAGCCGGCTGGCCGTGGTTCACGTTGGGTGACCTCGACCTCGGTGCCCACATCGCCCGCACAGGCTGGCTCCGCGACGGCGCCTCCGTGACCGAGGTCGTCGATCGCCTCGCCTCCCGATGGCCGCTCGGCATCCGACTGCTGCCCATGACCGATACCGAAGTCGACACCCACGTGTTCACCGCCCGGGGTCGGATGCACTTCCAGGAGTGGTGGACCCGGCATCGTGCGACCCTCCCGGCGCAGCGGTTCGATGCGCCGGGGATCGCGCAGTCCGTGCCCGCACCCGGAGTGGTCGACGCGCTGTCTGCGGCGGACGTCATCCTGTTCGCCCCGTCGAATCCCGTGGTCTCGCTCGGGCCGATCCTCTCGGTCCCCGGCATCGCCGACGCCGTACGTGCCGCCCCCGGAGCCGTGGTCGGGGTGTCGCCGATCATCGCCGGTGCGCCCGTGCGCGGTATGGCCGACGCCTGTCTCGCCGCCATCGGTCTCGCCGCCACCGCCGACGCGGTCGGACACCACTACGGGGCACGCGCAGCCGGCGGACTGTTGGATGCGTGGCTCATCGCCGAGGAGGATGCTTCTCTCGCAGGCGGGCTCGAGGCGGCCGGACTGCGCGCGCCGGTGCATCCGCTGTGGATGCGCGATCTCGACACTGCGACGGCTCTCGCCGCCGAGGCTCTCCACTCGGCTGAGCTCGACGCGCACCAAACGTCATAGTCACAGGTATCGAAAGACTGGCCGAAAGTTCCCAGTCTTTCGGCGTAATGACCGGGCCCCCACCGCCGTCTCTCCACTGTGAGGGTTGTCCGGCCGAAAGGGGGTCGGGCTGTGCGAGGGGTGAGGGAATCGTGAGTGGTCGAAGTCGAGTGGACCGGCTCTTCGAAGAGTTGGAGGTCGAGTGCGGCGCGAGTATGCAGTGCATCACGGAACGGGCGTCCGCCCTGCTGGGGCTCGACATCGAGGTCGACGTGTTGAACGAGGAGGAGTGGCGGGCCGTTCCGCGGTTCCTGCTCGTCGACGGTGACCGTGCGAGGATTCCGGTCCGCCGCTCCGATCCGCAGTGGTACCGACTGCACGTGGTGATCCACGAGCTCTCGCACCTGCTGTGCGGGCACACGCGATGCGAGAGTCTGCCCATGACCTTCGACCAGCTGCGGAAGCCCGCGCAGGTATGCGCGCTCGCCGGGGTGGGAGGAGGTGCCGGCTCCGTGGCGCTCGACGACTGCCAGGAGCAGGTGGCGCTGGAGGCCGAGGCGGAAGCGCTCGCGCACCGCTTGGGCTCGTTCGTCCTCGCTCCGCAGTTCGCATCCGCCGAGCTCGTCTGAATCCCGATCGTCCGAGCCGGTCAGCGCGTGAGGGCGGGAGCCGCATCGAACACGATCAGCGGACGATCGCTGCCCGGCCGGAGGAGCACCTCGGCGTCGACCTGCCAGACGCGCGCGATGAGCTCCCGCGTCAGCACCTCCTGTGGGGAACCCGCCGCCTGCACGTGACCGTCGGCGATCACGACGACTCGATCGGCGAATGCCGCCGCGTGATTGAGATCGTGCAGAGCAGCCAGCACGGTCATGCCGTCGCGCGCGAGGGACGCGAGGAGGGCGAGTGCGTCCAGCTGCGCGCGGATGTCGAGGTGGTTCGTGGGCTCGTCGCACAGCAGCAGCGCCGGTCGCTGAGCGAGGGCCCTCGCGAGGTTCACCCGTTGGCGTTCGCCGCCGGACAGGGTCGCGGCATCGCGCTCCGCGAACTCGAGCGCCCCCGCGCGGCCGAGAGCCGCATCGGTGGCGACGGCATCCGTCTGCGCCCCCTCGAACGACAGCCATCCGCGGTGGGGAAGCAGTCCGAGCCCCACGATGTCGCGCCCGGTCATCCCCTCGGCGGTCGACCACTCCTGCTCGACCAGGGCGACGCGCTGTGCGCGCTCTCGCCGCCGCATCGAGGGCAGCGATGCGCCGTCGAGCGCGAGGGTCTCGACCTCGCCCCGCAGGGTTCCGGCGATCAGCCGCAGCAGCGTGCTCTTGCCTGAGCCGTTGGGGCCGAGGAGAGCGGTCACCGAACCTCCGGGGGCGGTGATGTGCATGTCGTCGCAGAGGATCCGACCCCCGTGCGCGAATCGGATGCGTCGGGCATCGAGGCCGTCCTCACGCACTCCGGTCATGCGCGGCTCTTCCGCATACGCAGCATCAGCAGCGCGAACACGGGGCCGCCGATCAAAGCGGTGACGATCCCGACCGGGAGCTCGCGTGGCTCGAACACGGTACGGGCGATGGTGTCGGCCCAGATGAGGAACACGGCGCCCGCGAGGAACGAGACCGGCAGCAGCGCGCGATGCCGGGCGCCGACGACCGCCCGAACCGCGTGCGGCAGGATCAGTCCGACGAAGCCGATCGACCCGCTCACCGCCACGAGCGCTCCGGTCAGCAGCGCCGTGCACACGAAGAGCAGCACGCGCAGCCGGGTCACCGGGATGCCGAGTGCCTCGGCCGCGGTGTCACCCAGTACGAGGGTGTCCAGTGGCCGGGCTGCAGCCAGCAGGGGGACGGCGCAGACCGCCACGGCGACCCCGGCGAGGGTGGCATCCGCCCAGTCGGCGCCTCCGAGCGAGCCGAGCAGCCAGCTGAGGATCTCACGGTAGCTGTCGTTCGTCGCGCTCCAGAAGATCACGAGGCTGGTCAGTGCCGCGAGCACGGCCGACACGGCGAGACCGGCGAGGACCACGGCGGTGGCTCCTGCGGAACCGGCCGCGCGCGCGAGGCCCAACGTGAGTGTCAGGGCGAGCAGCGCACCCGCGAACGCGGCGAACGGCAGTGCCACCGCCGCGCCGAGCACGATGACGATCACCGCGCCGGTCGAGGCGCCGGAGGACAGACCGAGCAGGTAGGGATCGGCGAGCGGGTTGCGGGTGAGGGCCTGCATCACGGCACCGCACAGGGCCAGGCCGCCTCCGACCGCCGCGGCCGTGA
>NZ_DFQP01000067.1:0-30346 GCF_002377845.1 Microbacterium sp. UBA3486 | reverse complement strand
AGCGGCAAGAGTTCGAGATGCGGAGTGCTCCGGTCGTCGGTGGCGTCAACGTCACCCGCGGCAACGGAGAGATCATCCGCATGCGCCGCGGTGCATCGATCGCGGACTTCGCCGACAAGATCGAGACGCTGACCGGCTACACGGTCCAGCCCGGAACCCTCGTCACCATCCTCTTCAACCTGGGTGAGATGGCCACGGCCACCGAGTCCCTCGATGAGGCGACGTTCGAGGTCCTGGGTGCTGAGCTCGGCTACAAGATCCAGATGGTCTCGCCCGAGGACGAGGACAAGGAGCTCCTCGAGGGCTTCGGTCTCGACCTGGAGGCCGAGCTGGAGGCCGAGAGCGAAGACGNNGTCACGTCGACCACGGTAAGACGCGACTGCTCGACGCGATCCGTCAGACCAATGTGATCGAGGGTGAAGCCGGTGGCATCACCCAGCACATCGGTGCCTACCAGGTGTGGACCGAGCACGAGGGCATCGAGCGCGCCATCACGTTCATCGACACCCCGGGTCACGAGGCGTTCACCGCCATGCGTGCTCGTGGTGCGCAGGTCACCGACCTCGCGATCCTCGTGGTCGCGGCCGACGACGGCATCATGCCGCAGACGGTCGAGGCGCTGAACCACGCCCAGGCGGCGAACGTGCCGATCGTGGTCGCGGTGAACAAGGTCGACAAGCCCGACGCCAACCCTTCGAAGGTGCGTCAGCAGCTGACCGAGTACGGGCTGGTCGCCGAGGAGTTCGGTGGAGACGTCATGTTCGTCGACGTCTCGGCTCGTGCGGGCACCGGCATCCAGGAACTCCTGGACGCCGTGCTGCTCACCGCAGACGCCGGTCTCGACCTGACCGCCAACCCGAACAAGGCCGCTCGTGGTGTCGCCATCGAGGCGAAGCTCGACAAGGGCCGCGGTTCGGTCGCCACGGTGCTCATCCAGTCCGGAACGCTCCGGATCGGTGATGCGATCGTCGCGGGCACGGCGTACGGCCGTGTGCGTGCGATGGCGGACGAGAACGGCGAGCAGGTCCTCGAGGCCTTCCCGTCGCGTCCGGTGCAGGTGCAGGGTCTGAACTCCGTGCCGCGTGCCGGCGACGTCTTCATCGTCACCGAGGAAGACCGCATGGCCCGCCAGATCGCTGAGAAGCGTGAAGCGGTCGAGCGCAACGCCCAGCTGGCCAAGGCCCGCAAGCGCATCTCGCTCGAGGACTTCACCCGTGCGCTCGAAGAGGGCAAGGTCGAGTCGCTCAACCTCATCATCAAGGGTGACGTCTCCGGTGCCGTCGAGGCACTCGAGGAGTCGCTCCTCAAGATCGAGGTCGACGACTCGGTGCAGCTGCGCATCATCCACCGCGGAGTGGGTGCCATCACCGAGTCCGACGTGAACCTGGCGACGATCGACAACGCGATCATCGTGGGCTTCAACGTCCGTCCCGACACGAAGGCGCGTGAGCGTGCCGCCCGTGAAGGCGTGGACATCCGTTTCTACTCCGTCATCTACAACGCGATCGACGAGATCGAGAGCTCGCTCAAGGGCATGCTCAAGCCGGAGTACGAAGAGGTCCAGTCGGGTGTCGCCGAGATCCGCGAGGTGTTCCGCTCCTCGAAGTTCGGCAACATCGCCGGTGTCATCGTGCGGTCGGGAACGATCACGCGAAACGCCAAGGCTCGCGTCATCCGCGACGGCGTCGTGCTGGCCGATGGTCTCGCCATCGAGTCGCTGCGTCGCTTCAAGGACGATGTCACCGAGGTCCGCACGGACTACGAGGCCGGTATCGGCCTCGGCAAGTACAACGACATCCAGATCGGCGATGAGATCGAGACGACCGAGCTCGTCGAGAAGCCTCGCGGCTGATCACTTCGAACCACCTTCGGGCGTCTCCCTCTCCTGCTCCTTCCGAGTACGGAGACGGGGGACGCCCTGAGGGTTCCTGGACAGGGAGAGAACAATGGCAGGCGAAAGACAGGCCCGTCTCGCGGATCGGATCCGCGTGATCCTCGCCGAACGGCTGGAGAAGGGGCTGCGCGACCCGCGCCTCGGCTTCGTCACCATCACGGATGTCCGTGTGAGCGGAGACCTTCAGCATGCATCCGTGTTCTACACGGTGCTGGGGACCGAGGAGGAGCGCGTCTCCAGCGGTGCGGCGCTCACGTCGGCGACCGGAATGCTGCGTAGTGAGGTCGGACGCCAGCTGAGCACCCGGCTCGTTCCGACGCTCGAGTTCATCCCCGATGCGCTCCCGGAGAACGCCGACCACATCGGTGCACTGCTCCGTGAGGCGCAGCAGCGTGATGCGGACGTCGCCAAGCTCGCCTCGTCGGCATCCCATGCCGGTGACGCGGACCCCTACCGTACGGACGACGACGCGGAGTGAGCGCCGTTTGATACGCTCGGCTTCGCGGGACCGGCTCCCGCGAAGCTGAGGGGGATCGGCATCGAAGGTGCGCGCGAGTCTGGGGGGCCGTCCGTCGCGCCCGCCGCTGTCGGTCTTCTCCTGGAAGAACTCCTCGCGGAGGATCTCGGCTGTGCGCCACATGTGCTCGCCCGGTTGGCCGGCGATCTGGATGCCGACGCTGCGACGATCCGCGCGGTCGTCGAGCGATTGACTCCGCACCAACGCCATGGGCTCCGGCCCTTGCCGTCGCCCTTGCCCCTGGTCGCGGCGATCTCACGCAGATTCGAGGGACTGCTGCTCGACGGGCGGGATCGTCAGCTCCTCCTCGCGCTCGCGGTCTGCTTGGATGATTCGTTGGGTCCAATCCTGGAGTTCGACGGGCGTACGGCGTCCGAGATCGCCGCTGCCGCCGTCGGTGATCACTTGACCCTGCATGCCGGCCGCGTGCGTTTCGTCGACGCCCGACTCTCGATCTGGGTGCGGGCGACGACCTGCACTGCCGAGACCGCGCTGGTCCATGAGCGTCTGAGCGCGGTCTTCGTCGATCGTGGTGATTCGATGAGCGCGGACTGGCACCGGGCACGGGCATCTCTCGAGGGCGACCCGTCGACCGCACGGGAGCTCACCCTCATCGCGCGGCAGCTGAGTGAGGCCGGATATCCGGACCGAGCACTGATGCTGGCGCGTGAGGCGGCAGAACATGCAGTGGGCGAGGATCAGGACGAGGCGCGCCTCGTGGCCGGGGCGTCGGCGGTCGCTGCCGGGTTCGCGGTGGAGGCCGCCGCCTGGTTGGGGACGCTCTATCCGCACGGCGGTGAACGACACAGGTGGGCGGGGCTCGGGGCTCTCATCGTGGCGCAGACCTTCGTGCAGGGTGCTGTTCCCGGGATCGATCCGACCACCGTGCGGCCGGGATCCGCCGACGAGAGCGATTGGCGTCATTGGACCAGAGCAGCCGCCCTCGCCGCCATCCTCTGCGCCGAGCGCGGAGACCGGCGGGGAATGCGCCTGTGGCTCGATGCCCTCCGGGACGGTGCCGTGCGGATCGGTGCCGAGCAGGAGCTGAGGGATCCGGTCGTCGCGCTGGGGTGGCTCATGGCCGGAGATCGCGATGCCGACATGGTGACGGAGTCGAGCTCGGTGAGCGGGGGGATGCTGCGAACTCTGCGCGCCGCGGTCGAGGGAGACGTCGATCTGGGGCTGCGTCTGCTCGGCATCGATGAATCGATGCCGTCCGGTGGTCCTGATCCTTTCGTGCCGGGATACGAGCACAGCCCGGTCGTCCAGGCGTATCGAGCGGTCGTCGAGGTCCTCCTGCTCGCGTGGCGAGGTGACATCGGTATCGCGCGGGACAGGCTGATCCAGGCGGCGCTCACCCTTCCCATCGCGCTGCCCCTCGCCGGGCTGGGAGTCGTCCTCGCCCGACGCCTCGATCTGGCAGTGCACGGCGAACTCGGCCCGTTCGCCCGGTCGCTCACGCTCACCCTTCCGCCTGGCGCGAAGATCGATCTGCTCGTGGACCGTGGTGTCCGGTCCTTCCTCACCGGCTCCTTCGACGATGCCGCGGCCACGGTCCGGCTCTGGTCCGATCTCGGCTCCCCGCAGACGACGATGACCGTGCCGGGTCTGGACGAGCTGGCCTCGCCTTCTCCCGGTGTCCTCATGGTGGCCGCGTCTCTCGAGCCTCCGGAGATCGCGCTGGCGCAACAGCTGCGGACACGCATCGCGACGGCGGCGGACGGGCGATGGCGTGCGGACGGCGAAGAGGTCGCGGAGATCGCGCGAACGCTGCGTTCGCCGTTCGAGCGGGCGCGCGTGGAGATGATGCTCGGGACCCGGCATGCGATCCGCGACGATCACCCCGCCGCGAGGATCCATCTGCAGTACGCCGAACGACTGTTCGAGCTCTCCGGCGCGACGGCATGGGCGAAGTCGGTGCGCGGGAGGCTGGACCGACTCGAGGCCAGAGAGGGGAGCGTCGTGCCGGCGGTGGGCCTGCTCTCGGCATGCCGTGCCGCCTGGTCGCTCCGACTCACCGCCCGGGAGCTGGAAGTGGCCATGCGTGCGGTCAGAGGGGCAGCGAACCGTGAGATCGGCGAGGCGCTGAACGTCTCCGTCCGCACCGTGGAAGTCCACCTCGGCCGGATCTTCACCAAGCTCGACGTTCGGAGCCGCGTCGAGCTGACGGTGCTCGCGCATCGCACGGAACGGCATCTCTGAGGAGTCGTCGGGGTCGAGCCTTTCTCACCCGTGTGCATCGTCGAGGCTGCGTGTCGGTCAGCGAGGCAGGAACAGCACGGACCCATCGGCTTCGGCGAGTCCGTCGGCGATGAGCGAGTCGATCGCTCTGTCGCGCTGTCCGGTGTCGGGCCAATCCGGGAGGACGGCATCGAGCGGGACGGCCTCCGGATCCCGGCTCCGCAGCAGGCGCAGCACCGCGCCGCGCGCTTGCCGGTCGGACCCTTCATAGGCGGCCTGGCGTCGGCGTCCGTCTCCCGTGTCCGGCCTGCCCGCTGCCAGCCATGCGCAACTCCCGGCGAGAGGGCAGAGCGGGCACCGGGGTGCCCGTGACGTGCAGACCGTGGCGCCGAGCTCCATCGCCGCCGCGTTGAACACGGCCGCCTCCGCGACATCCTCCGGCAGCAACGATGACATCAGGTCGAGGTCTCGGCGAGATGCCGCTCCCGGCTGCGCCCGGCCCTCGACGGCACGGGCGAGAACGCGCCGAGTGTTCGTATCGACCACGGGGTGCCGGTCGCCATAGGCGAACACGGCCACGGCGCGGGCGGTGTAGTCGCCGATGCCGGAGAGGGCCAGCAGCGCGTCCACGTCACGCGGAACGACTCCGCCATGACGATCCGTGATCTCGACGGCAGCGCGGTGCAGCCAGAGCGCGCGTCGGGGATACCCCAGGTTCGCCCATTGCTGCACGACCTCCGCCGTCGACGCCATCGCCATCGTGGCAGGGGTCGGCCACCGATCCAGCCATGCCTCGAGATGCGGAATGACCCTCGTCACCGGGGTCTGCTGCAGCATGAATTCGCTCACGAGAACGCCCCAGGCGCCGAATTCGTTATGAAACGCAGACCGACGCCACGGCAGGTCGCGCGCGGTGGATCGATACCATGCGGACAGGCGCGATCTCATCTCGGGACGGGCCTGTATATCGGGCATCCATCCAGCCTACGTGAGCTGCGAGACGAGCCCGGGACCGGAGACAGGGGCATCCATGATCAACACACGTACGAGCGCGCTCATCTTCGTGACGGCCTTGGCCGTCACGAGCCTGGTCGGGTGCACGGGAACGTCGGCACCCGCTTCGACGCCCAGCGGCGGATCCACGCCGAGCGGAACGACGTCGACCCCACCGACGCCGACACCGACAGTGGAGCCTCGGATCGAGGATCCGGCTGACCCCGGAACCTGGATCATCGACGAGGCGGGCGTCGGACCGATCGACGTCGGGGGCAACTTCACCTCGACGCTTGCCGGCCTCACCGGCTCCTGGACCAACGACACCGCGAACTGCTCGTGGTCGGCGTGGTGGATGGCAGCCGACTCCGCCTACGGTATCTCCTTCGTCCGCGGGACGGAGAGCGAGACGGCGCCCATCCGCGAGATCTCCGTCTACTCCGCGGCCGAGACTCCCGCCGTGGTCCCTGGACCGGTGACGGAGGACGGCCTCGGTATCGGAGCGACCAAGGCCGAGGTGCTCGCTGCGTATCCTGACGCGCAGGAGGGGGTGTCGACGATGGGGAGCGACACCTGGCTCATGCTTCCGAGCGCGACCGACGCCCACGTCTTCTTCGCGTTCCGCGAGAACAGCGACACCGCATGGGACGTCACGGTGACGACCGGCGCCGAACCCTCCTACGAGGTCTGCGGCTGACCCCCGGGCCGGTGCACGGCGTCGCTCTCGGTAGGCTGGGGGGATGGTCTCGCCCGGCATCCTTCTCGTCGACAAGCCCGCAGGGCTGACCAGCCACGACGTCGTCGCCCGCACGCGACGAGCGTTCGGCACCCGCAAGGTCGGGCACGCCGGAACGCTCGACCCGATGGCGACCGGTCTGCTGGTCATCGGCATCGAGGGAGCGACCAGGCTCCTGACGTACGTCGTGGGGGCTGACAAGACCTACGCGGCGACGATCCGGCTCGGACAGACGACCGGCACGGACGATGCGGACGGCGAGATCCTCACGACGGCGGCTCCCGAGGCATGGGAGTCCGTCAGCGATGAAGCGGTCTCCGCCGGAATCGCGAGGCTCACGGGCGAGATCTCCCAGGTCCCCAGCGCTGTCTCCGCCATCAAGGTGGACGGTCGCCGCGCGTACGAGCGTGTGCGTGCCGGTGAAGAGGTCGTGCTCGCAGCGCGCGACGTGGTCGTCTCGCGGTTCGATCTGCTCGGCCGTCGCGAGGGCGACGGGTACATCGATCTCGACGTCGTGGTCGACTGTTCATCCGGAACGTACATCCGTTCGCTCGCCCGCGACCTCGGCTCCGCTCTCGGCGTCGGCGGTCACCTCACCGCGCTGCGACGTACTCGTGTCGGGCCGTTCGATGTGACGGATGCCGTCGGCATCGAAGCGCTCGAGGGTGCACCGACCCTGACCCCCGGTGAGGCTGCAGGACGCCTTCTCCCGGTCCTTGCGATGTCGGTCGATGACGCGCGGGACCTCCGCCACGGCAAGCGTCTCGCAGGGCAGGCCGTCCGTCTCGAGAGCCACCTCGGCGCAGCGATCGACGAGGACGGGGTTCTGATCGGGATCGTCGAGAGGCGCGGCGCAGACCTCAAGAGCGCCATGAACATGCCGGAGGGCGACCGATGATCCTGTGGTTCACGATCGCGCAGATCGTCGTCGCGGTCGCCGCGGGCGTGTTCTGTCTCGTCGCGGGGCTGATCGGCAGGCGACCGAGTGACTTCAGCGTCGGTGCTCTGGCCCTCGTCGAGGCGCTGCTCGTCGTCCAGGTGATCGTCGCCGTCATCGCGCCCTTCTCAGGAAACCCGCCGACCGGAGACCTGCTCGAGTACTGGGTCTACCTGGTCTCCGCCGTGCTCCTGCCCGTCGGCGCGGTGCTGTGGGCGCTCATGGAACGCAGCCGCTGGAGCACCGTGATCCTGGGCGTCGCCGCACTCGCGATCGCGATCATGCTCTGGCGGATGCAGGTCATCTGGGCCGTCCAGCTCGCGTGAGGCGAGAGGCTTGCGCGGAGACCGGCCGTCTTCCGCGGCTCTAGGATGGAATGCGCTATGAGCTCCACCGCCCCCTCCTCTCGGATGACCGGAATCGGTCGTGTCCTGGTGATCGTCTACGCCGTCATGGCGCTGGCCGCCACGGGACGCAGCTTCGTGCAGATCGTCCGTCGGTTCGACGAGGCGCCGCTCGCGTACTCGCTCTCCGCACTCGCCGCGCTCGTCTACATCCTGGCCACGCTCGCCCTCGTCCTGGCTCGTCGTCGCGGCTGGTACACCGTCGCCTGGATCGCGATCGTCTTCGAGCTCACCGGCGTGCTCGTCGTCGGATTGCTGAGCATTCTGCTGCCCGAGCTGTTCCAGCATGAGACCGTGTGGTCGCTGTTCGGGCGAGGCTACCTGTTCATCCCGCTGGTCCTCCCGATCTTCGGCATCTGGTGGCTGCGCACGCATCGCCCCGCCGAAGTCGCGCGCCCTGTCGAGGTCGACGCGTGATCATCTTCCGAAGCCCGGATGAGGTGCCGGACGACTTCGGCCCGAGCGCGGTCGCCATCGGCAAGTTCGATGGGGTCCACGCCGGCCACCGCGCTGTGATCGCGCGCCTCGAGGAGGCGGCTGCTGCCACCGAGAGCCGATCGGTCGCGGTCACGTTCGATCGCAACCCGTTGGCCGTCATCCGCCCGGATCGCTGCCCCGAGAACGTCGTCACGGTCGACCGCAAGCTCGAGCTCCTCGGTGAGCTCGGGCTCGACGCGACGCTGGTGCTCACGTTCGACGAGGAACTCGCGGCCCGCAGCGCGGAGGATTTCGTCGTCGACATCCTCGTGGGAGCGCTCCAGGTGTCGACGGTCCTGGTCGGGCAGGACTTCCGGTTCGGGAACAGGGGAGCGGGGACGCCGGAGCTGCTGCGCGAACTCGGACCCCGCTACGGCTTCTCGGTCGAGGTCGTCGACGACGTCTACCTTCCGGGTTCTTCGCGGCGCGTGTCGTCGAGCTGGATCCGCGAACTGTTGATGGAGGGCGATGTCGCGACAGCCGCGACCGTTCTCGGGCGCTACCCGGATGTGCGCGGCGAGGTCGTGCACGGGCTGAAGCGCGGGCGGGAGCTGGGTTTCCCCACCGCGAATCTCTCGACCATCGTCGATGCCTTCGTTCCGGCGGACGGCGTCTATGCCGGGTGGCTCGTCGACCACGACACCGGCATCCGGCACCCTTCGGCCATCTCGGTCGGGACCAACCCCACGTTCGACGATGTCCTCGTGCGCCAGGTCGAGGCCCACGTGCTGGGCGAGACCGGCCTCGACCTCTACGGGCACGACGTCACGGTCGAGTTCGTCGACAGACTGCGGGGCATGGTGGCCTTCGAGGGCATCGACAAGCTGATGGAGCAGATGGGTGCCGACGTGAACGATGCCGCACGGGCCCTCGGACTGACGTCGTAGCGCGCGACCCGTTGGGCGGTTCGGATGGGCGGCTCGGCGTGGGCGATCGCGTCCACGCGGGCACGATGACATAGAATGGACATCGGCTCCCGCCGAACTTCGCGAATCTCGCGATCCCCGACGGGAAGAAGATCCACTGTTCGTACGGTCCTGGCTCACGCCACACGCGGACAACGAGAACGGCCCATGGCTTCCTGGGGAAGCCGGAGCCTTCACGCTCAGGAGGAGCATGCCGACTACGGCAACCGCCGCCACGCGGCGCAAGAAGACGTCCCGTCGTGACGACGAGGCACCCCTCATCCCGATCCTCGCGCGCAAGGTGCGCGAGATCGAGGCCAAGTCGCAGCGAGGGAAGCTCGGCCCCACGAATCGGGTGAAGTTCCAGGTGATCGCCTTCCTGGTGCGCGAAGAGCGCGCGCGTGTGAAGGCGGATGCCGAGATCGGTGATCCTGCTCGCGCCGAGCTGTTGAAGCGGCTCGACGGCGTCGCCACGATCCTCGCCAAGACGGCTGCGCGCGACACCTCGCTCATCCAGCTGCTGGAGGCCGACCAGGCGACATCGCCGGTGGCGAAGCGCATGCGACGCGACTGGCTGCTCGAATCCGGCGCCGACCTCGCCCCGGAAGAGCTCATCATCGCCGACGCGGCGCCGGTGCAGATCTCCACGATCCCGGCGGCGATCGCCGAGCGACAGGTCACCCCGCCGTCCGTCGAAGCTCGACAGCTGGCCAATCCCTTCCTCGCTCCCGACCTGACGCCCCGTCCGAGCGCGACGCCGCGACGTCGCCTCGACGGCTGGGAACTCATGGGGCCGCTGTACAAGGCCTTCGAGACCGGAGCCGGCGGATCCGCCGCGTCCATGGATCTGCCTCCGGCGCCGGAGTTCGACCACATCTCGCCCAAGGGCCTCGAGGTCATGGTGCACCAGTCCCGGTTCCTCGAAGCCGTGAAGGCGGGGCATCGCAGCTTCCTCCTCGCCGATGAGCCCGGACTCGGCAAGACCGCGCAATCGGTGCTCGCCGCTTCCGTGGCGGGCGCGTACCCGCTGCTCGTCGTCGTCCCCAACGTCGTGAAGATGAACTGGGCGCGCGAGGTCGAGCGCTGGACGCCACAGCGTCGCGCCACGGTGATCCAGGGTGACGGCGACGACATCGATGCGTTCGCCGACGTGTTCATCGTGAACTACGAGATCCTCGATCGGCACATGTCCTGGCTCGCCTCGATCGGGCTGCGCGGCATGGTCGTCGACGAGGCGCACTTCATCAAGAATCTCTCCTCGCAGCGTTCCCAGAACGTGTTGTCGTTGGCCGCCCAGGTGCGCGAGCGCACTCCCGGACACGACCCCCTGATGCTCGCCCTCACGGGTACGCCGCTGATCAACGACGTGGAGGACTTCGACGCGATCTGGCGCTTCCTCGGCTGGACCACCGGCGAGAAGCCGGGGCCCGAGCTCATGGAGAAGCTCGATGCGACGGGGTTCACCCCTGCAGACAAGGCGTTCTACCCTGAGGCGCGCGATGCAGTCATCTCGATGGGCATCGTGCGTCGCAAGAAGAAGGACGTCGCCGCCGACCTGCCCGACAAGCTGATCGCCGACCTGCCGGTGCAGCTCGACGATGAGTTCGGACGCAGCATCCGGCAGGCCGAGCGCGAGCTGGGGGAGCGGCTCGCCGCTCGCTACCGACGCATCATCGAGGCCCGCGGCGACCGTGGACTCGCACCCGGAGAGATCGACGACGACATCGTGCGACTGGTCGCCCAGAACGAGCTCGAGGAGTCGAAGGCCGCCGGCACCGGGGGAGACAATGTCTTCACCATGGTCCGGCGCATCGGTCAGGCCAAGGCGCCACTGGCTGCCGACTACGCCGCTCAGCTGCAGCGTTCGGTCGGCAAGGTCGTGTTCTTCGCGAAGCACATCGACGTCATGGACCAGGCCGAGGCGCACTTCGCCGCCGCCGGCATCCGTTCGGTCTCGATCCGTGGGGACCAGACGTCCACGACCCGCCAGCAGGCGATCGACGACTTCAACGGCGACCCCGAGGTCGGTATCGCCGTCTGCTCGCTCACCGCTGCCGGCGTGGGACTCAACCTGCAGGCGGCGTCGAACGTCGTCCTCGCCGAGCTGTCGTGGACAGCAGCCGAGCAGACGCAGGCGATCGACCGCGTGCACCGCATCGGGCAGGACGAGCCGGTGACGGCGTGGCGGATCATCGCCGCGCACACCATCGACACCAAGATCGCCGAGCTGATCGACCAGAAGCAGGGACTCGCGGCACGCGCCCTCGACGGGGAAGCGGTCGAGGAGTCGGCCGGGGAGCCGGTGCAGCTGGCGGCGCTCATGCACCTGCTGCGACAGGCGCTGGGCGGGGCGTAAGCCTCAAGATCGGCTGTTCTTAACGCGGGATCTGGCGCGAAAGCCGGCGCCGGCGGGAAGTTCATCGATATCGGCGAATCGCCTTGTCAAGATCGGCGTTTTTCATCGAGCCCGAATGGCGCCCGGGTGTGCCGGAGCGCTAGTGTCGATCGAAGGCAGCGTCGCCTGTTCCCCCATCTCCCGAACGTCTGAAGGCACCAGCATGAAGATCGGCATCCTGACGAGCGGCGGCGACTGCCCCGGCCTCAACGCGGTCATCCGCGGCATCGTGCTCAAGGGCACCACCTCGTACGACCTGGAGTTCGTCGGTATCCGTGACGGGTGGCGCGGACTCGTCGACGGGGACTTCATGCCGCTGACCCGGCACGAGGTGAAGGGGCTGTCGAAGGTGGGCGGCACGATCCTCGGCACCAGCCGCACGAACCCGTATGAGGGCGAGCGCGGGGGAGCCGAGAACATCGCCAAGACCCTCTACGGGCACAAGATCGACGGCATCATCGCGATCGGCGGTGAAGGCACGCTCGCAGCCGCCGACCGCCTCGCCAAGGACGGCATCAAGGTGATCGGCGTCCCCAAGACGATCGACAACGACCTGCAGGCGACGGACTATTCGTTCGGCTTCGACACAGCCGTGAACATCGCCACGGACGCGATGGATCGCCTCCGCACGACCGGTGACTCCCACCAGCGCTGCATGGTCGCCGAGGTCATGGGTCGGCACGTCGGCTGGATCGCCCTGCACGCCGGAATGGCTGCCGGTGCGCACGTCATCTGCATCCCCGAGGTACCGATGTCGATCGACGACATCACGGAGCTCGTCACCAGCGCCCACGACCGCGGTCGCGCGCCCCTGGTCGTCGTCTCCGAGGGGTTCAAGCTCCTCGGGATGGACGAGGCATACAGCGACAAGGGGCTCGACGCCTTCAATCGACCGCGCCTCGGCGGTATCGGCGACCAGCTCGCCCCCGAGATCGAGCGCATCACCGGCATCGAGACGCGTGCGACGATCCTCGGCCACATCCAGCGCGGTGGATCGCCGTCGGCCTTCGACCGCGTTCTCGCCACGCGCCTGGGGCTGCATGCGGCGGACGCGATCGTGGACGGCGCGTGGGGTCAGATGGTCGCCATGCAGGGCACCGACATCGTGCGGGTGCCGTTCGCCGATGCGCTCGGCGAACTGAACACCGTCCCGCGCTACCGCTACGACGAGGCTGCGGCGCTCTTCGGCTGAGTCCGAGAGCGATCGGATCCATCACGCCGAATCAGGCGACCTCGCGGAATCAGGCGAGTTCTCCTCCCGCGTGCCTGATGCGGCGTGTTCGCCTGATCTCGCGTGCTCTATGTCGCGCGTCGAATCGCGCCCGGGTCGCGCGGTGAAACAGCCGCGGGTTCTCAGGTGTGCGTCTTGCGCCGGTGCAGACCCTGGACTGTTCTGACGTGATCGCCTGATGTGGCGCCCACGAACGGGCGCTCACACCAGGAGGTCCGGCGCTCAGGCGTCGGCGAGGCCGAGCGTCTCGAGGAGCCAGGCGAGTTCGAAGGCCCGCTCCTTCCAAGAGTTGTAGCGCCCGCTCACGCCGCCGTGTCCGGCGACCATCTCGCACTTGAGGAGCACGTCCTTGGCCCCGGCTTCGCGTAGACGGGCGACCCACTTCGCGGGCTCCACGTAGAGCACACGGGTGTCGTTCAGGGATGTGACGGCGAGGATCCGCGGGTATTCGACGCCGTCTCGGACATTCTCGTACGGGCTGTACGACTTCATGTAGGCGTAGACATCCGGGTCGTGGAGGGGGTCGCCCCATTCGTCCCACTCGATCACGGTCAGCGGCAGCGACGGGTCGAGGATCGTGGTCAGGGCGTCCACGAAAGGCACCCCGGCGAGGATGCCGGCGAAGAGCCCGGGCGCGAGGTTCGTCACAGCCCCCATCAGCAGGCCCCCGGCGCTGCCGCCCTCGGCCACCATGAGAGTCGGTGCCGTGACCCCGGTCTCGACCAGGTGCTCGCCGCAGGAGACGAAGTCCGTGAAGGTGTTGCGCTTGTGGAGGAGCTTGCCGTCCTCGTACCACTGTCGCCCCATCTCTCCTCCACCGCGGACGTGCGCCACCGCGAAGATCACACCCCTGTCCAGCTCGGAGAGGCGCGCGACCGAGAAGCCGGGATCGATCGAGTGCTCGTACGAGCCGTACCCGTACAGGTGCACCGGCCGTGCCTCGCCCCCGGGTTCGCCGAACGAGCGCTTCCAGACGAGCGAGATCGGCACGCGGACGCCGTCGGCAGCGGTCGCCCACTCACGCCTCTGCCCGTAGTCGGCGGGGTCGTATCCACCCAGCACCGGCACCTGCTTGCGCAGCACGAGCTCGCGGGTCGCGAGATCGAGGTCGTACACGGTCCCCGGCGTCACGAACGACGTGTATCCCAGGCGCAGGAACGGGGAGTGCCATTCGGGGTTCCCGCTCACTCCGGCGGAGTAGAGCGGCTCGTCGAAGGCCAGCTCGTCGACGACATCCGTCTCGTAGTCGAGCAGGCCGACGCGTTCGAGTCCTTCGCTGCGGTACTCCACGGTGGCGAAGTCGCGGAACGCGTCCACACCCAGCAGGCGTCTGCCCTGTTCGTGCGCCACCACCACGTGCCGCGATCCCCGGGGGTCCGCGGCGGCGACCGACACGAGCTCGAAGTCGAGGGCTCCGTCGTTGTGCAGCACGAGCAACCGGTCCTCGCCGCCCACGACCGCGTGCTCGACGGAATACTCGACGCCTTCGCGACGCGGCCAGACCAGCTGCGGCTCAGCGGTGAGCTCGCCGGTCAGATCGACGAGGTACTCCTCGCTCGTGATGCTCGAGCCGACCGCGATGACCAGATACCGGCGGCTGCGGGTGATCCCTGCCCCGAGCCAGAACTTCTCGTCCGGCTCGTGGAAGAGCCGCACGTCGTCCGACACCGGCGTGCCGAGGCGGTGCAGCCACAGGGTGTCGGGGCGCCAGGCCTCGTCACGGGTCGTGTAGAGCACCCCGGTGCCGTCGGGCGTGAAAAAGGCGCCGCCCGTGTTCGGGATCTCGTCGTCGAGCGTGGTGCCCGTGGCGAGGTCGCGCACGTGCACGGTGTAGAGCTCGTCACCCTCGAAATCGGTGGACCAGAGCAGCTTCGTGGCGTCGTCAGACGTGTCGAAAGCGCCGAGCGAGAAGAAGTCGTGTCCTTCCGATTCGACATTGCCGTCGAGGAGCACGATCTCTCCCGGAACCGCGACTCCTGGCTCGAGACGCGGGGGAGTCCAGTCGTCCGGGGCGGCAGCGGCGCGGCAGTGGATGCCGTACTGGGCTCCCTCCTCGGTGCGGCTGTAGTACCACCAGTCCCCTCGGCGGGTGGGGACCGACAGGTCCGTCTCCTGGACACGGCCCTTGATCTCCTGGAAGAGTCTCTCGCGCAGATCGGCGAGGTGCGCCGTCTCTGCGTCGGTGTGGGCGTTCTCCGCTTCGAGGTGGGAGATGACCTCTGCGGATTCCTTGGCGCGAAGCCATTCGTAGGGATCGTCGAAGGTGTCACCGTGATGGGTGCGGAGGGTCGAGCGGCGGTCGGCGGCAGGGGCGTCAGTCACCGTCTCACGCTATCCCAGGTCGAGTTGACCGGCACGGGGGAGGGTGGGAGAATTCACCGGGGCCGGTTAACGGAAGTCAAACCCACGGTGAACTCTTCGTTCGTCACGTCGATCTCGTCGACATCTCCTTCTTCCTCAAACGACCGAAAGCGAACGGTGGAAACCGCAGCCCTCATCGTCGTGCTTGTCATCGCGCTGGCACTCTTCTTCGACTTCACCAACGGCTTTCACGACACTGCGAATGCCATGGCGACGCCGATCGCCACCGGCGCGCTGAAGCCCAAGACCGCCGTCCTCCTCGCCGCAGTGCTGAACCTCGTCGGCGCCTTCCTGTCCACCGAGGTCTCCAAGACCATCTCTGGCGGCATCATCCGCGAGGATGCGATCATCTCCGCTGGAGCCGATCTGTTCCTCTCGTTGATCTTCGCCGGACTCATCGGCGCGATCACCTGGAACATGCTCACATGGCTCCTGGGTCTGCCGTCCAGCTCGTCGCACGCGCTCTTCGGTGGACTCATCGGCGCCACTCTGGTCGGTGCGGGGATCGGGGGCATCGACTTCGGCATGGTGCTCTCGAAGATCGTGCTCCCCGCCCTGATCGCCCCTGTCACGGCAGGGTTGATCGCGTTCGCCGCGACGAAGATCGCCTACTCGGTCACCCGTCGCTACGACGGTAAGCCCGACGGCCGCGACGGCTTCCGATGGGGCCAGATCTTCACGTCGTCCCTCGTGGCGCTCGCCCACGGGACCAACGATGCGCAGAAGACGATGGGAGTGATCACCCTCGCGATGATCACGATCGGCTGGCAGTCCGGCGCGCATCACGAGCCCGAGCTGTGGGTCATCGTCGCGTGTGCCTTCACCATCGCCCTCGGCACCTACCTCGGCGGATGGCGCATCATCCGCACCCTCGGCAAGGGGCTGACCGACGTCAAGCCCGCGCAGGGCTTCGCTGCGGAGAGCTCGACCGCCGCCACCATCCTCGCCTCCAGCGCCCTCGGCTTCGCCCTCTCCACCACGCAGGTCGCTTCCGGTTCGGTGATCGGCTCCGGCCTCGGCCGCCGCGGGTCCACCGTGCGCTGGCGGACCGCCGGCCGCATCGGAGTCGGCTGGCTGCTGACGCTTCCCGCTGCCGGAGGCGTAGGCGCTCTCGCGGCGCTGCTGGTGGTCTGGCTGGGCAACTGGGGAGTGGCGATCGATGCCGTGATCGCCCTGGTGATCATCCTCGGCCTCTTCATGCGCTCGCGTCGCAATGCCGTCACCCCGGCGAACGCGATGAGTGACGTCGCCGAGTCCGGCAGGGCCGTCGAACTCCCCGATACGCCTCCGCCGACGCGCCGTCAGCAGCGCATCGAGCAGGCCAAGGCCGAGGCCAGGGCCCGTGCCGAGGCGCGCGAGCGGGCGAAGGCTCAGGCGAAGAAGGACGCCGAGAAGAAAGCCGAGAAGAAGAAGGCCAAGAAGGCGGAGGCCAAGGCCGGTGCCGGCTCCTCGAAGGCTGCGGCCTCGACGACGAAGCCCGACGCCGACCGGAACGGGGAGTCCGAATGAACGTCGTGATCGACTGGGTCGCCTTCCTCCAGGTGTTCGCGGCAGCCCTCATCGGCGCCGCCGCCATCGTCACGTTCTACGCGCTGGGACTCCGACTGCTCGTGCGCAGCGGGCGGGCCCCTGTGGTGAGTCCTGCAGAGTTCACGGACGCCATCACCGTGATCACGGAGAAGGAACTCAAGCGCGCCGAGAAGCAGGCGGCGAAGGCGGCACGCAAGAGCCCGCTGACCGAGGGCCAGAAGACGGTGGCCCTGGTCGGCGCCTACGGCTGTTTCGCGCTCTGCGCCGCCGCCGTGGTGAGCGGCATCCTGCTCCTCGTCGTCGGTCACTGACCTCGGAGGGCGAGCGCGGGTCGCGTCCGCCGCTGCCGGTGCGGCAATAGGCTGAGGCCATGTCCGCAGGAACCGGCAGTCCGTACGTCTTCGGCAGGCACGAGCCCGCGTCGCACGTGCTCATCCACGTCAGCGACCCGCATTTCCTCGCGGGGGGAGCGCGCCTGGGCGGACGCTACGACGTCGAGGCGAACTTCGACCGCACGCTCGACGCGATCCGCGCGGTGCATCCGCATCCGACGGCGATCGTCGTCACGGGTGACCTGGCCGACCTCGGCGAGCCCGACGCGTATCGCCGTCTGCGCGCGGCTGTCGAGCCGGTCGCGGCGGAACTCGGCGCCCCGGTGATCTGGGTGGCGGGAAACCACGACGAACGTCCGGCGCTGCGTGAGGGGCTGCTCGATCTGGCTCCGACCGAGGAGCCTGTGACCGGTGTCTGGGACCTCGACGGTCTCCGACTCGTGGCGCTGGACACGAGTGTCCCGGGCTGGCATCACGGGGATCTCGATGACGGTCAGCTCTCCTGGCTCGCGGAGGTCCTCGCCGAGCCGGCCCCGCACGGCACCCTGCTCGCAATGCATCATCCGCCTCTTCCGAGCCACCTCCCGCTGTTCGACATCCTGGAGCTGCGACATCAGGACGAGCTCGCCGCCGTCGTCCGCGGCAGCGACGTCCGAGGCATCCTCGCCGGGCATCTGCACTACTCCTCGCACGGCACCTTCGCCGGCGTGCCGGTGAGCGTGGCATCGGCGACGTGCTACACCATGAACGTCGCGCTCCCGTCCGCCGAGGTCAACGGAATGGACGCGGCTCAGGCGTTCCAGCTCGTGCACGTGTACCCCGACACGATCACCCACACCGTGGTTCCGGTGACCGGTGCCGACACCGGCGACTACTTCTCCGAGGCCTGGTTGGAGCGCATGGCGAAGCTCGACCCGGAAGGGCGACTCGAAGCCTTCTCCCGCAAACCCGCACGCTGAGCGGCGTAGACTGAAGACATCCCCCACCCTTCTCACCCGCCACGACCCACGAGGATGTGACATGGCTTCTGCCGCGCCTACCCTGACCCGCACCGAGACCGATTCGCTCGGGAGCATGGAGATTCCCGTCGACGCATACTGGGGGATCCACACCGCCCGCGCCGACGCGAACTTCCCGATCACGAAGCGGCCCATCTCGGTGTATCCCGACCTGGTGGTCGGCCTCGCGATGGTCAAGCAGGCCAGCGCCCGTGCGAACCGCGAGATCGGCGTGCTCGACCCGGAGCGGGCGGACCTGATCGACCGGGCGGCTCAGCGCGTGATCGACGGCGAGTTCCACGAGCAGTTCACGGTCGGCGTCATCCAGGGTGGAGCCGGCACGTCGACCAACATGAAC
The DNA here is from genome assembly GCF_002377845.1 of Microbacterium sp. UBA3486. Lineage (NCBI taxonomy): Bacteria > Bacillati > Actinomycetota > Actinomycetes > Micrococcales > Microbacteriaceae > Microbacterium > Microbacterium sp. UBA3486. Next base: position 12,097 of record NZ_DFQP01000067.1, on the reverse strand, counting down.
GCGAACGAGGTCATCACCAACATCGCGCTCGAGATGGCGGGCCGCGAGAAGGGCGACTACGCCTTCCTTTCGCCGATCGACCACACCAACCGCAGCCAGTCCACGAACGACGTGTACCCGACCGCGGTGAAGATCGGCCTCTCGCTGACCCTGCGCTCGCTGCTCGAGGAGCTCGACCTGCTGCGGCTGTCCTTCCTGGGCAAATCGCGCGAGTTCCACGATGTGCTGAAGGTGGGGCGCACGCAGCTGCAGGATGCCGTGCCGATGACGCTGGGGCAGGAGTTCAACGGCTTCGCCACGACGCTCGGCTACGACCACACCCGTCTCACCGAGAACGCCTCGCTGATGTTCGAGATCAACATGGGCGCCACCGCGATCGGCACCGGGATCACCACCCACCCCGGTTACGCACCCGCCGTGCTCAAGCACCTGCGCGAGATCACGTCGCTCGACCTCCGCACTGCCGGTGACCTCGTCGAGGCCACCAGCGACACCGGCTCGTTCATGTCGTTCTCGTCGACTCTCAAGCGCAACGCGATGAAGCTGTCGAAGATCTGCAACGACCTCCGTCTTCTCTCGTCCGGCCCGCAGGCGGGTCTCGGCGAGATCAACCTCCCGGCCATGCAGGCGGGCTCCAGCATCATGCCCGGCAAGGTCAATCCGGTCATCCCCGAGGTCGTGAACCAGGTGGCGTTCGCCGTCGCGGGGGCGGACATGACGGTCACGATGGCGGCGGAGGCCGGGCAGCTGCAGCTGAACGCCTTCGAGCCGGTCATCGCGCACTCGATCTTCCAGTCGATCACCTGGATGCGTCAGGCGATGTGGACTCTGCGAGTGAACTGCGTCGACGGCATCACCGCGAACCGCGACCGCCTCGGCGCGATGGTCGGTGCCTCGGTCGGAGTCATCACGGCGCTGACCCCGTTCATCGGCTACGCGGCGGCGGCCGCTCTCGCGAAGACCGCACTGCTGACCAACCGCAGCGTGGCCGACCTCGTGGTGGAGGCCGGCCTCATGTCGCGCGACGAGGTCGTCAAACAGCTCTCGCCTGCGCGCCTGTCGGGACTCGAGACCATCACGGCCGCGATCCCTGTGATCTCACCGGAAGACCTGATCGAGATCTGATCTCACAGACGGATAGACGAAGGGGACGGATNNATCCGTCCCCTTCGTCTATCCGTGAAGTCAGTCGGTGATGCGGCAGTGGGTGGTGAGCTCGCCGATGCCGTCGATGCCCACCGTGACGGTGGACCGGTCGCGAAGGAAGATCTGCGGGTCGCGCGAGTAGCCGGCACCGCCGGGGCTGCCGGTCGAGATGAGGGTGCCGGGGAGCAGCGTGAGCGACTGCGAGAGGTGCGCGATCAGCTTCGCCACCGAGCGCACCATCTGATCGGTGCTCGCATCCTGCACGGTGTGACCGTCGACGACGGTCCAGATGTGCAGGTCCTGCGGGTCGGCGATCTCATCCGCGGTCACCGCGAACGGTCCGGTCGGGGTGAATCCGTCGAACGACTTGCAGCGTGACCACTGAGCCTCGGAGAACTGGATGTTCCTGGCGGTGATGTCGTTGACCACCGTGTATCCCCAGACGTGCGACAGCGCATCAGCCTCGGCGACGTCCTTCGCAGGCGAGCCGATGAGCACGCCGAGCTCGGCCTCGTAGTCGACGGCCTCACTCAGCGTGCGCGGCCAGGATGTGGTCTGGTCGTGTCCCGTGAGCGAGTTCGGCCAGAGTGTGAAGACGGTCGGGGCGGCATCGGTCTTGAGACCGAGCTCACTCGAGTGCGCGGCGTAGTTGAGACCGACGGCCAGGACCGCGGGCGGAGCGAGCACGGCCGAGGCGAACGCCCATCCCGCGAGCGGATGCCGCGGCGCGGTGGTGTCCGCCAGAGCGCGGCGCAGTGCGTCGAGACCATCGTCCCCTCTCTCGATCAGCTGCTGCAGCGTGGCAGGAGGGTCGGTCAGGAGATCAGAGACGAGGACGGCGTCCGAGCCCTCCACGACGGCGAGAACCGCGAGAGGGGAGTCGGGACGGCGCAGGTGAGCGAACCGCATGCTTCTACGCTACCGGGTGGGTGCAGGTCGCCGGGTGGAGGGGGTCGCCATATCCGGGTGCCCGGCGTTGTGCCCATAAGCTTTGCCTATGAGTTCCGGAGGACCGTCCCAGCCGCAGCAGCCCTCGCCGTATGCGCCTCCGCCGGCACCGCCGTTGCCGTCGACACCGCCGCAGCAGGTACCGCAGCAGCAGGTACCGCAGCCGGTACCGCCGCAAGCCTTCGCGCCCGCGCCGTACGCGAGCCAGGTCTCGGCGCCCGAGGCCCGCACCTCCGTCACGGGGTATGCATCGTCCCTCGCGCAGCCGACGCCCTACACGCCGCCGGCTCCCGTCGCCCCGTCACCGGCGGAGTCGCTCCCGGCGCTGCCCGTTCCGACGAGGAAAGGGCGCACGGTGTCGCTCTGGCTCTTCGGGGTGCTCGGCTTCCTCCTGATCGCCCTCGTCGGCTACTTCGTCTGGGCACTCGGATCGTTCGCTTCCGTCGTGGGGCTGGTGCTCGCGCTCATCCCTCTGACCATCGTGTTCCTGGGCGTGCGCCTGATCGATCGGTGGGAGCCCGAGCCCAAGCGGCTGGTGGCGTTCGCCATCGCATGGGGCGCCGTCGCGGCCGTCGGGCTCACCCTTCTCGTCGACACCGCGCTGACCCTCCTGCTCGACATCCGGTCCGAGGAGTTCACCGCCGTCGTGCAGGCGCCTATCGTCGAGGAGCTCTGGAAGGGGCTCGGCGTCTTCCTCATCTTCCTGCTCGCCCGACGAGCGTTCGACGGCCCTGTCGACGGCATCGTGTACGGCGCGCTGGTCGGGGCGGGTTTCGCCTTCACCGAGAACATCCAGTACTTCGGGGTGAGCCTCATCGAGGGTGGCGGCGAGCAGCTGACCGTCACGTTCGTGGTGCGCGGGCTCTTCTCGCCCTTCGCTCATGCCATGTTCACCGCGATCACCGGCTTCGCGATCGGCCTCGTCGCTCGGCGTCACGGCTCGGCGAAGGCCGCGCTCGGTGCTGGCGCGGTGGGGGTGGTCGGGGCGATCCTGCTCCACGCCCTCTGGAACGGCTCGGCGACGTTCGCCGACTTCTTCGGTCTCTACTTCACCCTTCAGGTGCCGCTCTTCATCGGATTCATCCTGTGCATCGTCGCGTTGCGTCGTGAGGAGGCCCGACTCACCCGTGCCCGCCTCGAGGACTACGCCGCGGCCGGATGGTTCACGCCCGAGGAGGTCACCATGCTCGCCACCCCTGCCGGGCGCAAGGTCGGACTCGCCTGGGCGTCGCAGCTGCGGGGGGACCGTCGTCCGCTGATGCGCGCCTTCATCAAAGAGGCGACCGAGCTCGCCGCTGTCCGTCAGCGGGCGATCACCGGCCGCGACCCCATGGCCGTGGATGACGAGCGCGCGCTCCTGATCCGCACCAGGGCGACCAGGGCGGCCCTGCTGGCCTACTGACGCGACACGCGACGGCGTACCCTTCTCGGAGGGAAGGCGGTGGCGGATGAGCACCTTCGTCGTGATCCACGGTGGCGGAGATGTCGCATGGTCCTGGCATCTGGTCGCCGCTGAGCTGCGAGCGCGCGGGCAGGAGGTGTTCACGCCCGACCTTCCCGCCGACGACGACACGCTCACTCTCGAGGACTACGCCGAGGCGGTTGCGGAACTGGTGGGTGCGCAGGCGAGGGTGGTGGTCGTCGGTCATTCCTTCGGGGCCTTCACCGCGCCGCTGGTCGCCGAGCGCCTCTCCGCCGATCTCCTCGTCCTGATGGCGGGGATGATCCCGTCCCCGGGCGAGTCCCCGGATCAGTGGTGGGCGAACTCGGGATACGTCACGGCGTCTGCCGCCCAGTCGGCGCGGGACGGCGGGTTGACCGGGAACGACGACCCCCTCGTCAGTTTCTACAACGGGGTTCCGCACGAGCTGGCAGAGGAGGCGCTCCGACGGGAGCGGGCGCATCCGTCGCAGGCGGCGATGGAGAGGCCGTGGCCTCTGGCGGCGTGGCCCGACGTGCCGACGAGATTCGTGCTGTTCGCCGACGATCGCTTCTTCCCTGCCGCATTCCTGCGCGACCTCGCCGAGACGCGCCTGGGAGTGGTCGCGGATGAGCTGCCCGGCGGACACTGCGCGATGCTGAGCCGACCGGTGGAGATCGCCGAGCTCCTCGCAGGATACGTCGAGTGAGGGGCCGGGAATCGCTCCAGGACAAGACTCAGCGCCCGGTGCTGCGGCGATGCCTGCGAGTCTCCCGGGCGCTGAGTTGATCTGTAAACAGGGTGCACCCGGCCCTGCATGAGTGTCAAGAGCTTCTTGCCGAGGTTCGCCGGCGAGGGCATGAGGTGTTCGCTGTGAGCAGGTGTGCGTGCGTTGACCGGGTCCGTCGGCCTCGGGTTTGATGGAGACATGACTGAACGCACAAAGCCTGAGTTCGAAGCCCCCAGCACTCCCGCTCCGGCGGAGCTCGTCGTCCGCGACATCATCGAGGGCGACGGCGCCGAGGCGAAGCCCGGCGACACCGTCACGGTCCACTACGCCGGCGTCGAGTTCGACTCCGGCGAGGAGTTCGACTCCTCGTGGGGCCGTGGCGAGACGATCCAGTTCCCGCTGCGCGGCCTGATCCAGGGGTGGCAGGACGGCATCCCCGGCATGAAGGTCGGCGGTCGCCGCGAGCTGATCATCCCGCCGCATCTCGCCTACGGCCCGGTCGGCGGCGGGCACTTCCTCTCCGGCAAGACGCTGATCTTCATCATCGATCTGGTCGCCGTCGGCTGACATCGGTCTCTTCCACGAGGCGTCTCTCTCCTCCGGGAGGGAGGCGCCTCGCGGCATGTGCGGGAAAAGATTCTTCATTCAGGGGAATACATGCGAATGAATGTAAGTTGTCACAGTGGTCGCGGCGACGCGGCCCCTGTCCCTTGCCGCAGCAGCGGCTGAAGTCTCCAGAGGAGAAGCAATGACCAGCATCGACATCCCCGGCTACCGTCCCGGCACCTGGGTCCTGGACCCTTCGCACAGCGAGGTCACCTTCAGCGTGCGCCACATGATGATCTCGAAGGTGCGCGGCACCTTCGGTGTGAAGAGCGCGACCCTGATCGCTCCGGAGAACCCGCTGGAGGCCAAGGTCGAGGCCACGGTCGACGTGACCTCCATCGACACCAACGACGAGGGTCGCGATGCGCACCTGCGCTCGGCGGACTTCTTCGACACCGAGAACTTCCCGACCATGGAGTTCGTCTCCACCGGTGCGCACCTCAAGGGCGATGAGCTCTTCGTCGACGGTGACCTCACCATCCGCGGCGTCACCAAGCCCGTCAGCTTCGAACTCGACTTCGGTGGCTTCGGCACCGACCCGTACGGCAACTACAAGGCCGGCGCTTCTGCCAAGACGGTCATCAACCGCGAGGACTTCGGTCTCACCTGGAACGCGGCACTCGAGACCGGTGGCGTTCTCGTCGGCAAGGACGTCACGATCAGCCTCGACCTGCAGGGTGCCCTGCAGCAGGACTGACCTCCACGGAGCATCGTCCGGACCCCGGGCCCGTCAGGGCTCGGGGTTCTCTGCGTCGTAGTCGTGGAATCGGCGGTTGCGCTGCGCGAGCGCGGCGACGAGGGCGATGACCAGCACTCCACCGAGCAGGGGAGGGAACCAGAGGGTCGTGAGCGTCGCCAGCGTGCCCGCGTACAGCGCCCCGACGCGGGGCCCGCCGGCGACCACGACGATGAACAGGCCCTGGAGGCGTCCGCGCATCGAGTCGGGTACGGCGGCCTGCATCATGGTGTTCCGATAGATCGAGCTGACGTTGTCGGACGCACCGGACAGGGCGAGGGCGACACAGGCGGCGACGATCAACCCGATGTGGGGAGCCGTCTCGGTCGCGGGTGACGAGAACGCGCCGACGAGCAGCACGATCCCGAACAGCAGGATCGACGCGCCATAGGCCTCCACGGCCCGGGCGATGCCGCGGCCATGCCAGCGGTACTGCACGACGCGACCGGAGAACAGGCTCGACGCGAAGGTGCCCACCGCCACCGCGGCGGTGAGGATGCCGGTCGTGAGCGCTCCGCCGCCCAGCAGCACCGTGCCGAGCGCGGGGAAGAGGACGAGCGGCTGCCCGAACGTCATCGCGATGATGTCGATGATGTACTGCATCCGGATGTTGCCTGCTCTGCGGAGGAAGCGCCAGCCGTCCACCAGCGACTCGAGGCCGGGGTGGACGATCTCTCCCTCCGGCCGCAACGCCGGGAGCGTCCACAGTCCCAGGAACATCGACAGCATGAGCACGACGTCGATCGTGTACGTCCAGCCGTAGCCGGTGAGGGCGACGAGGAGGCCCGCCAGCGCGGGTCCGGCCATGACCGTCAGCCCGAAGGCCACACCGTTCAGCGCGGATGCTGCGGCGAGCTTCTCGCGGGGGATGAGCCGCGGCACTATCGCCGTGCGCGTGGCCATGCCCACCGAATTGGCGGCGGAGTTGATCATGCTCAGCGCGTACAGCCACCAGATGGTCTCCATACCCGTCCAGGTGAGAGCCGCGAGCAGGGCGGTGGAGACGAAAGTGATGGTCGCCGCGATCAGTGCCACCCGGCGTCGGTCGAACGCATCGGCGAGCATGCCGCCGTACACACCGGCGAGGATCATCGGCACGAGTCCGGCCACGGCGATCATCGAGACCGCGAAGGTGTTCTGCGTCAGGGCGAACACGTGCAGCATCACCGTGACGATGGTGAGCTGGCCGCCGATGCCGGCGAGTGTCGACCCGATCCACATCCGGGCGAACGCCGGACTGGACTTCAAGGGGGAGAGGTCGATCAGATGACCGCGGCGGGCGCTCACTCCTCGAACTTCTTCTGCACGTTTCGAGACTAGTTGACCCTGACGGACTCGCTCCGCCGCCGGTGTCACCGAGGGCGGTCGTCGGCTGGTAGACTCGTCAGGTTGCCGTTTGATCGGCCGCGGATAAAGAGAGCCCACGTATCAGGCGTCGGGCGCCGCGCAACAAGCAGAGAGGGGATCGAATCTATGGCACTGGAAGCAGACGTCAAGAAGGCGATCATCGAAGAGTACGCGACGCACCCCGGTGACACCGGATCCCCCGAGGTGCAGGTCGCAATGCTGACGCAGCGCATCAAGGACCTCACCGAGCACCTCAAGGAGCACAAGCACGACCACCACTCGCGTCGTGGGCTGTTCCTGCTCGTCGGTCAGCGCCGTCGTCTGCTCGGCTACCTCCAGGACATCGACATCGCGCGCTACCGCTCGCTGATCGAGCGTCTCGGACTCCGCCGCTAAGGCACTGCGATCCTGCGTTCAATCGCGCAGAACATTCTTGAGAAGGCCGCCCCACGGTGTGGGGCGGCCTTCGTCATGTCCGAGGGTTGATTCCCCACTCGCTTTCCGATAGGAAAGTAGAGAGCTTTCCACAAGGAAAGTGGGGGAGGCCCGACATGCAGCAGAAGCCGATTCCCGGTCACGACGCTCTCGTGCCGCCGGATGCCGACATCGCGCGCCGGTATCTGGCCGCAGCGGACGCGGTGGTGGAGCGCCGAGGCCGCGCCGTCGACCGACGTGCGCTCGCCGGGCTCCAGATCGCCAATGCGGTGATCACGGCCGGGTATCTCGTCGCGTTCGCGCTCGTCCTCCGGCAGAGCGATGTCCTCGCCTCCCAGGTGATCCTGTTCACCTTTCTGGTGTGGGGGCAGCTGGCGAGCGGGATGGCGCAACGCAATGGGATGCAGTGGCGCTGGAGCGCTTCCCGGTGGCCGCTCATCCTCGGCGAAGTCGTGGTTCTCGTCGGCGCTGTCGTCGTTTTCGGTCTCGTCGCGTTGGATCCCGGTCTCCCGGTCGGCGTCGTGCTGATCCCCGCGGGCATAGTCCTGGTGGGTATCGGCGGTTACGGCGTGCTCCAGCTGTTCCGCGCGGCCGGAGATGTGCGGTCCCCGCGGCCTCCGCGGGTCACCCTGCCCGCTCCGATCCGATGGGGAACCCTGCTCGTCGGCGTCGCTCTCGGCGTGCTGACCACGCTCGCGGGGGCGCCGGACGATGTGCTGCGCAGCGTGATCAGCCTGCTGGTGATGCTGGTTCTCCTCGCCTGGATCGTCGCCTTCAACACACCCGTCGGGCTTCCCGCCATCGGTGCTTCCTGGCGGTGGCCGCATGTGGCGGCATTCTTGCTCGCGGCAGGCATACCTGTGGCTCTCGTGCTGGGGGGAGGAGGGGGCAGCGCATCGGGGCTCGCCGGTGTCGTCGGAGGTGTCGTCGTGATCGTGCTCTTCGTCCTGGTGTCATTCGTTCCGGGGCGGGAGGGTCGTGGCTGAGGCGGGGTTCCGGCCGCACCCGCGCACGCAGCTGGACGACAACTTCGCCTCACCGATCCGGTTCTCGTTGATGGCCGCGCTCGGCGACGGCATGGAGTTCGACTTCCCGGCGCTCCGTGACATCCTCCAATGTGGTGATTCGCCGCTGAGCAAGGCGATCGCGCACCTGCAGACCGCGGAATACGTGCTCGCGCGCAAGGGCGTCGTCGGGGGTCGCACGCGCACGTGGGTGCGTTCGACGAAGGCGGGCCGCGACGCTTTCGCGGCCCACCTCCAGGCGCTCCGGCAGATCGTCGCTCTCGGCGGCGGGCAGGAGTTGTGACCCGTGCGTCAGGCGGGCGCGTTCACGAGGTCGGCGTGGTGGATCGCGGCGACATCCGGGTGGGCGCGCAAGCGTGACTTGAGGGCGTTCTCGCCGTAGAGCGCGTGGATGGGATTGCTCGGGTCATCGGTCACCCCGTTCGCTTCGGCGGCCAGCTCCTCGGGCAGCTCGATCAGGGGCAGCCGCTTGTCGAGCGCGGGGTTGAAGAAGAACGGGATCGAGATCCGCTCGTCCGGTGCCTGCGGCGAGACCACGCGGTGGTTCGTCGCTTTGAGGTACCCGCCCGTCGCGTACTCCAGCAGCTCGCCGATGTTCACGACGAAAGCTCCGGGCACCGGGGGAGCGTCGACCCAGGTGCCGTCGCGTTCGACCTGCAGACCGCCCTTGCCCGGCTCCACCCAGAGGAGGGTGAGCACGCCGGAGTCCTTGTGCGCACCGACGCCCTGCTGAGGCTCTGGTTCGTGCGTTCCGGGATAGCGGACGATCTTGATGAGGGTCGACGGCTCGCCGAAGTGCTCGTCGAAGTAGGACTCGTCGGCGCCGAGGGTCTGGGCCCAGGCGCGCAGCAGTTTGCGAGCGACCTCGGACAGGGTCTCGTGCCACTCGGCCACGACATCCTGCAGCTCGGGCTGCGCCGACGGCCAGAGGTTCGGCCCGATGAGGCGGTTGAAGGCGGGGCCGTCGTCGACGGGTTCGCGCTCGGGGCCGATGTCGATCTGCTCGCGCCAGTCGACCTTCCCCTGGGTGCGTTCTCCGCCGATGCGCGTGTAGCCGCGGAAGTGCGGGCTGTTCACGTTCTCGATGGCCAGCTTGTCCTCTTCGGGGAGGGCGAAGAAGTCCAGGGCGGCCCGGTGGAGCCGTGCCTCGAGCGCGGGGGAGATCCCGGTGCCGGTGAGGTAGAAGAAGCCGACATCGTGGGTCGCCGCCCGCAGGTCGTCGCGGAATCGTGCCGCGGCCTCGGGGCTTTCGTCGAGCTGGGAGAGGTCGAGAATGGGGAGCGAGAGTTCAGCCATGGACCGAGGCTACGTCGCGTCGACCGGGGTGAGATCCTGTGTTGCGTTCCGTTACTTCCGTCCCTCGTGTGCGGTGGAGGTCGATCTCGGTGCTAGAGTCTCCTCGGTAAGGGCTGCCTTACCTCAGTCACCGCCAGAGAGTGTTCTTCCGTGCTCGCCACTTTTCTCATCGGGCTCCGCGAGGGCCTCGAAGCCGCACTCGTCGTCGGCATCCTCGTCGCCTACCTCCGTCGTCTCGGACGGCAGGACGCCCTCCCGAAGATGTGGGCGGGCGTCGGACTCGCGATCGCACTGGCTCTCGGCATCGGCGCGGTGCTCACCTTCGGGGCCTACGAACTCACGTTCCAGGCGCAGGAGCTGATCGGTGGCGGCCTGTCGCTGCTCGCTGTCGCGATGGTGACCTGGATGATCTTCTGGATGCAGCGGGCCGGGCGCAGCATGAAGGCGACGCTGGAGGGTGGCATCGACCGGGCTCTGACCGCCGGCGGCCTGTGGGCGCTCATCGCGATCGGCTTCGTGTCCGTCGCCCGAGAGGGCATCGAGACGACGCTGCTGCTGTGGTCGATGGTCCAGTCTTTCGGCGACGCACCCTCGGCGCTGATGGGCGCCCTGCTCGGGCTCCTCACGGCCGTGGTCGTCGGATGGCTGATCTCCCGCGGTGCGCTGCGACTCGATCTGCGTCGCTTCTTCGCCTGGACCGGTGGCTTCCTCGTGATCGTCGCGGCCGGCGTGCTCGCCTACGCGCTGATGGATCTGCAGGAGGCCGGTGTGCTTCCCGGGCCGTTCACCGCGCTGGCACCGATCGATGCCGTCACCGGTGGAGTGGCCGTCGGATGGGCCGCCTTCCCGTTCGGGTGGGCGTTCGACGTCTCGGCGACGATCGCTCCCGGTGGCCCCCTCGCATCGATTCTGCAGGCGACGGTCGGCTTCATGCCCGCGATGACCTGGATGCAGGTCATCGCCTGGGTCGCGTACATCTCCGTCGTCGGATGGCTCTACGTCCGCGGACTCCGCTCGAAGCGCCCGTCGAAGCCGCAGGGCCCGGCGGAGCCCTCGTCTGAATCTCCCTCCCTCTCACCACAAGGAGCAGCATGACCACCTCGCACCGGATCCTGGGGGCGCTGGCAGCCACCGGCGCCGCGGTTCTCGTCCTGAGCGGCTGCGTCGCGAAGAGCGACGCCGGAGCCACCGCGGCCTTCGACGTCTCCTCGACCGACAGCGACTGCGCGGTCTCCGCGGCGACCGCGAAGAGCGGGACCCTGACCTTCAACGTCAAGAACGACACCGCTCAGGTCACGGAGTTCTACCTCCTCGCAGAGGACGGCCTCCGGATCGTCGGCGAGGTCGAGAACATCGCGCCGGCCGCCTCGCGCACGCTCACGGTCGTCGCACAGCCCGGTGACTACTTCACTCTCTGCAAGCCGGGGATGATCGGCGATGGCGTGGGGAAGACCGCGTTCACCGTGACCGGGGATCGCGTCGCGGTGGAAGGTCCAGACGCCGAGCAGAAGCAGAAGGCCGTCGACCTCTACGGTGCGTTCGTGAAGGACCAGGTCGGTCAGCTTGTCCCCGCAGTCGAGGACTTCGTCGCCGCCTACGAGTCCGGTGACGACGAGACCGCACGCACGCTCTTCCCGCAGACCCGCGCGTTCTACGAGCGCATCGAGCCGGTCGCCGAGGCGCTGGGCGACCTCGACCCGCGGATCGACTATCGCGAGGTCGATGCCGTCGCCGAAGGACTGGACTGGACGGGCTTCCACCGCATCGAGAAGGACCTGTGGGTTCCGGCGCAGGATGCGCTGAACGCCGACGGGGAGACCCCCGCGTGGCAGGACTGGGCGCCGTCCACGCCGGAGGAGCGCGCCGACTACGGCGATCTGCTGCTCGCCGACGTGCAGGAGCTCTACGACTACGTGCACTCCGACGACTTCACCACCGCCCTTGACGACCAGGGCATCGGCGGCATCTCGAACGGCGCCATCGCGCTGCTCGACGAGGTCGCGACCGGGAAGATCTCCGGGGAGGAGGACTGGTGGTCCGGGACCGACCTCTACGACTTCGCCGCGAACGTCGAAGGGTCGAAGATGGCATTCTCGCTCGTGCAGGACTTCGCCGTCGCGCAGGGCGACGAGGGGAAGGCTCTGGTCGCGGAGATCGAGTCGGGTTACACCGCGCTCGAGGAATCTCTCGCGGCTCACGGCTCGCTGGCCGACGGCTTCGTGGGCTACTCGCAACTGACCGAGGCCGACAAGCGCGAGTTCACCGACCTGATCAACGCTCTGGCCGAGCCGCTCTCGCAGCTCACCAGCACGGTCCTCGACTGATCAGCCGCACGCTACGGGATACCATCACGGACGTGAACGAACCAGAAGCGGATGCCGCACCCGAAGAGTCATCGACGGGCGCGG
>NZ_DFQP01000062.1:0-5996 GCF_002377845.1 Microbacterium sp. UBA3486 | reverse complement strand
GGCGCTGATCGCCCAGCGTGGCGTCGAGGCAGGGGTGCTGACCGCGGTCCTCTCACGGGGGCTGGCGGGTGCGGCCGGGAAGACCATCGTCGTGAACCTGCCCGGGTCCGTCGGGGGAGTGCGCGATGCCTTGGCCGTGCTGGAGCAGGTTCTTCCGCACGCCGTCGGCCAGGTGTCCGGCCATGACCACTGACTCCTCGGACCTGCCGGAGTGCCCGCGCCGTCTTCCCGAGTGCGTCGACTTTCCCGTGCGGCACCGGTGGCCGGTGGAACTGCGCTGTGACGCGGTGGTGCTGCGGCCGCTTCGCCTCACCGATCGCCGCGAATGGAACAAGGTCCGGGAACGCAACCGTGCTTGGAATGCGCCGTGGGATGCCACCCGTCCGCCCAATTCCTCACGGGTGGCGGCGAGCTTCGGCCAGATGGTGCGTGCCCTCAACACACAGGCGAAGCAGGACCTCGCGCTGCCCTTCGCGATCTGTTGGGACGAGGCTGCGCTGGATCCGGCCCGCCGGCCCACCCGGGCCTCACGTCTGCCGGTGGCCGGCCAGATCACGGTGAGCAACATCACCTGGGGGTCGGCGCACTTTGCCCACTGCGGTTACTGGATCGACGAGGCGCTGGCCGGCCGTGGCGTGGTGCCGACCGCCCTGGCGCTGGTCACCGACTACTGCTTCCAGGTGATGGGTCTGCACCGGATGGAGGTCAACATCCGGCCCGAGAATGCCAAGAGCCTGCGCGTGGTGGAGAAGTTGGGTTTCCGCGACGAGGGTCTGCGTGAGCGCTACCTGCACATCGACGGGGACTGGCGGGACCACCGCAGCTTCGCCCTGTGCGACGAGGACGTCCCCGATGGGCTGTTGAACCGCTACCTGGCTAGGGATCCCGACTGATCCTGTGGGCCATGGTGCGAGCCGCTCGGGTTCGTGGCATTCGCTCGGGTTTGCTCGTGTCGCGCGGGTTCCTGGGCGCCGCTCGGGTTTCTGCGGTCCGCGTGTATTGCAACACGAGCGGCTGGCAGGAAGCCACTCGGATGTCTGTGGGCGCTGGAATGTAGTCCTGTGATGAGAATTCCTCAACCAACTCCTCGACACTCCGTTGAGGGTCGCCGCCGTGTGCTTGACCTACCCATAACCTTGGGCCCGTGACGGGACTGATCTTTGTGGTAATTGCTCTGGGGTGGCTGGCCTACCTCGTTCCGTCCTTTGTCGCGCGCCGCGACGGTGTTGATCTTGAAGCCATGGATCCGCTGGAGCGCTTCGGTGAGACCGCTCGCATCATTGCCCCGTCCACGGCGGTCGTCGACTCGTCGGTCTCGACGCCATTGACGCGTCGTGCTGCCCGCGCGGAGATCCGCGACACCGCACGCCGCGCCGCACGACGTCGTCGCAATGTGGTCCTGGCACTCGCCGGGCTCACGGCCCTCACCGTGGCGGGTGCTGCCTTCGACGCCGTCATCTGGTGGACCCCGCTGGTGCCCGCCGTGCTGTTGGTGGCCTTCCTGGTGGTGGCGCGGTTCAGCGTCGTGCGCCTGAACGCGCAGCTCGATGCGCGGGTGGCCGAGCTGGAGACGGACTGGCGTGACGAGACGATCAGCTTCGAGGTGCCTGCCGGGCTGCGCAACTTGGGCGTCAGCAATGACTCCACCGAACTGTCCATTGAGATCAGCGCCCCGATTGAGGGCCTGACCGGTGGCCTATGGGGCCCGATCCCGGTGACGGTTCCCACCTATATCAGCAAGCCCATGGTGCCCCGCACGGTGCGCACGATTGACCTCTCCGCACCGGCGCCGGTTGCGACGAGCAATGCCCCCGTGGTGGCCGAGGCCCGCGAGCAGGACCAGATGACCGGGAACGGCGACGAGCAGGAGCAGCGCCGCGCCGTCGGCGAGTGACCCGCATTGGCTAGCGAAGGTGGGGGAGTGCTACTCTTTTCCTCGCTGCTCGTCAGCACCACAACTCAAGACTTGGGGCATTGGCGCAGTTGGTAGCGCGTCTCGTTCGCAATGAGAAGGTCAGGGGTTCGAATCCCCTTAGGTCCACCGAACACTGAAGCCCCCAGGCACATGCCCGGGGGCTTCAGTCATCTCCGGGGTGCCGGCGCATGGGCGTTAGAGTGAGCTGTGCCGTCGCAACCCGGGAGCGTTCCGCTCCACAACGCCGTGATGCGCTCGCATGCGTTCCGATGAGTGAGGTGCTGGCCCGTCTGCGCGGGCAGATCCTCGACGGAACCTACGCTGGGGGAGCAGGGCTTCCCAGCGAGATGGAGCTGGCCGCCCTCCACGGCGTCTCTCGACGCACGATCCGCACCGTGCTCGCCACCCTGGCGCGGCAGGGGCTGGTCGAGTCGCACCGGGGCTCAGGATGGTTCGTGCAGCCCAGCCAGCCGCAGGGATTCGACCGGATGCGGTCGTTCACCCAGTGGGCGCGTGGCCGCGGGCGCGCACCCGGCGGTCTCATCGTGGCCCGCACGACGCGGAAGGCCACGGCGCGGGAGGCGCGTCTGCTGGCTATTCGGACGGATGCCGACGTCCTCACCTTCACCCGGGTCCGGACCCTCGACCAGCGTGCCGTGATGGTGGAGCGCTCGACCTGGGCGCCCTGGGTGGTGCCGCATGTGACCGGCGTCCCCGACGATGTCGTCTCCACGACACGAGTGCTCGCAGACGCCGGGATCGTGGTCTCGTCGGGAAACCACCGGATCGAGGCGGTGGCCGCAGCCACCGAGGATGCGCGTCTGCTCGGTGTGCGGAGATCCAGTCCGCTCCTGCAGGTGCGACGCGAGACCTTCGCCTCGAACGGCCGACCCGTCGAATGCGCCGAGGATCGCTACGTTCCGCACACGATCTCCTTCGAAGCGCAGGCCTTCGGAGCGGCCGCGCTCCCCGGCGAAGACTGAACGGGTCGCGCGACTGCGCCCACTGTGCGCACCGGGTCGCCCGGATCGCCGCGCGGGCGGCCGATGACACGTCTGCGTCGGCCGGTGTTCACCCCGGAGTCATCTTGCGGCGGTCGATTGGGGAAGTCCGATTTCTTCTCGTCTCACAGAGGATGCTCCGTGTCTCGTCGTAAACCGCCCGCCCCCGATCCGTTCCTTTCCCGCCGCGGATTCGCGCGGCTCCTCCGCCCCGCATCGCTCGTCGCCGTCGCTGCCTGTATCGCGGGACCCGCGCTCCCGGCTGCTGCGTCCGTGGCCGCACCGGTCGTCACCACGTCCAACGCGACCCTCGCCGTGACCGATCCCGAAGACGTGTCGCCCGCCACCGAGACGGGCGGCACCATCATCCGCCTCGAGCGCGAGGCACCGACCAGCGGTCGGGTCGGGAGTGCTGTGCTGCTTCCTTCGGCCTCCGCGGCCGATGTCGACGGCTCCGCGAGCGAGCTCGTCGTCACGGTGGAAGACCCTTCCGGTGTCGTCACGATGGTGATGCCGGAGGAATCGGGCGGATATCGATTCACCCCGACCATCCCCGGCGAGTACGTCGTCGCCTACTCGATCAGCGATGCCGCGGGCGGTGTGAGCGAGGAGACCCGCACGATCACCGTGGCCGGTGCGCCGGATGCGGCCGTGGCCGCGGCTCCGAGCGTCGCAGCGGCGCCGGCGGTCGAGGCCGGAGGACCGGACGTGCGCTTCGCGGCGATCGGTGACATCCACGTCAACTGGGACGAGCTCGCCGAGGCCTACGACTTCTGGGCACAGGAAAACGTCCAGACCGCCCTGTTCGTCGGCGACCTCACCAACAGTGCGACGCCGGGCGAATTCGCCGGACTCAAGCAGACGATGGATTCCAAGGCAGGCCTCGGCATCCCGGCGATCGCGTCGCTCGGAAACCACGACGTCTCGGGTATCTCCTCGTACGACCTGTTCACGCAGGCGACGGGCGGTCAGAAGCCGAACGCCGACTACACCGTGAACGGCTACCACGTCATCACGGTGTCGCCGGGCAGCGGCACCATCGACCCCGACACGGGCAAGCCCTCGGGAGCGAGCGGCGGCAACTACGCCTACGCCCAGTCCTGGTTGCAGCAGAGGCTGGCAGCCGCCACGGCTGAAGACCCGAACAAGCCCGTCATGGTGCTGGTGCACCACCCGCTCCAGTGCACCCATTACGTCTCGAACGAGTGGTACGGCACCGGTCTCTCCAGCGGCTGCGGCGACGGCTTCCAGTCCGTGTTCGATGACTTCCCGCAGGCTGTCGTCTGGGGCGGTCACATCCACACGCCGCAGAACATCCCGACCTCGATCTGGCAGGGCCAGGAGAACCGGAGCGGCGAGCGGTCGACTCAGGGATTCACCACCGTGAACGCGCCGCCGCTGGCGTACTACGAGTTCGAGTCGGGTGTCGTGAACTCGAGCCCGACCAGCCGCGGCAACGACACCACGCCGGATGACGCGGGCAACAACCGCCAGACGGCCATCGTCGAGATCACCGGCACCACCGTCACCATCAAGAACTACGACCTGCTCGCCGATCAGTGGATCGACCAGACCTGGACCTGGGACGTGGCCGACTCGGTCGATGAGACCAAGTCCTATGACGAGCGTTTCCCGTTCAACAACTCTCACCGCGCTGCGCAGTCCGCCGGCCCGATCTGGCCGGAGGGTGCTGCCGTGACCGTCGGCGACATCGCGAGCACGAAGGCGATGGCCTCCTTCCCGCAGGCCGTGCCCGCGCCGAACTCCGTCGGCGACATCGTGCACAAGTACCGTTACTCCACGGTCGACGTCGCCACCGGCGAGGAGGTGAACTCGTTCCTGCAGTGGTCGGGCTTCTACAACCTGCCGATGCCTGCCGACCGCAGCCACGAGCTGTGGAACCTGCTCCCCGGGAAGGAGTACGAGGTGCGGGTCACCCCGATCAACGCCTGGGGCAAGGAGGGTGCCGCGCTGACGACGCGGTTCACCAGCACCGAAGGCAGCGGCGGTGAGGGGCCCTTCGACCCCAGCAGTCTGACCTTCGACGATCTCCGCGCCGCCCTGCCCACGGCTGATCTCCTGGACGTCGGCTTCGCGGGCGGCACGGCGAGCGACTCCTCTCCGGCCGCGCGTCCGCTCACCGCAGGCGCCGATGCCCGGATCGAGAACGATCCCGGCGTGGGATCCGATGTCGTGATCGGCGCGGAGGGGGCTGCCACCGGCATCCGCACTCCGAAGTGGACGGACGCGGAGTATGCAGCGCTGCAGGATGGCTTCACCCTCGATGCGACCTTCCGTCTCGACGCGATCGCCGGCGGATACGTCGACGTGTTCGGCGGCATGCAGAGCGGGGGCATCGGTCTCGAGGCCGTCGGCACCAGCGCGACGACCTACGAACTGCAGTTCTGGTACGCCTCGCCTCGTCCGGCGGTCAGCCTGAAGTACGGCCAGTGGTACCACGTGACCGCCTGGTATGACGGCCAGGATGCACGGCTGTACGTCGACGGCGTCCGAAAGGCCGAGTCCGAAGGAGTGTCGTTCTCCGTCAAGCCCAGCGCGGCCGACGCGCGCTACATGGTGATCGGCGGCGACGCGAACACGTCGGGCGCGCTCGACGACGCCACCATGGACGGACGGATCGCCGGAGTCGAGGTCTACAGCGCTCCGCTCTCCGACAAGGACGTGTACCGGGTGGCGACGCGGGAGCTCACCGCACTCGACACCATGCCGCCGCTCGTGCGCGTCGCCCCGGAACCCGCGGGTGAGGCCACGGTCGGAACCGCCTACACCGCCCCGCGCGCCGAGGCCGTGGACAACTCGGGACGCGTGAGCACGATGCTCGAGGTGACCGACCCGTCGGGTGCCCCCGTGGCGGTCGACGACCCGGCGTCCGGCCTGCGGGCGCTCGCCGCGGCTGCCGGAGACGGATACACGTTCACCCCGACCGCGACCGGCACCTACACCCTGAAGTACATCGCCACCGACGCGGCCGCCCGGCAGAACCAGGTCACGTTCACCGTGACCTCGACAGCCGGCTCCGACGGCGGCAACCCCGGCGGCACCCCCGGTGGCACCCCCGG
>NZ_DFQP01000105.1:0-7787 GCF_002377845.1 Microbacterium sp. UBA3486 | reverse complement strand
ATGCGGTCAGCGCCGCGCGCGCCTGGCTCCGCGAATCCCTGCGCGCGGGGGACGCGCTGAGCGTGGGGCGGGGTCACGGGCCGATCGACCATTTCGCCGGACTCCGGGAGCGTGCGGCGGCGCAGACCCGACCGGCGGCTGACGACATCGCCGCGGACTGGTGGCAGGACATCGCGGAGATCCGCGCGGGGATCGACGAACTCCCGTTCATCCGAGCGCTCGCCGACGGGACGCTGGAGCGCGGCCCCTTCCTGATCTATCTCGCGCAGGACGCGCTGTATCTGCGCGAGTACGCCCGTGTCCTCGCCGAAGCCGCCCGGCTCGCGCCGACGTCGGAGGAACAGGCCTTCTGGGCCGATTCCGCGCAAGGCTCGATCGTGGGTGAACTCGAGCTGCACGCGTCGTACCTGACCCCGGCTCAGGGAGTGAGCGCGGCGACGTTCGCCGCCGAGCCGGGGCCGGCGACCACCGCGTACCTCGACCACCTGCGCTCCGTCGCGTTCGGCGGCGACTACGGCGAGATCGTCGCGGCCGTCCTTCCCTGCTTCTGGCTCTACACCGACCTCGGCCGACGCCTGCGTGCCGGAGAGTTCGGGGAGTACGCGCGGGATCCGCAGCATCCCTACGCGTCCTGGCTCACGACGTACGCGGATCCGGCATTCGAGGCGGCGACGGAGAAGGCGATCGCCTACGCTTCCGGGGCTGCGGCGCAGGCCGATGCCCCGACCCGTGCGCGCATGCGCCGGGTGTTCGCGGTATCGAGCGCACACGAGCTCGCCTTCTTCGCCGCGCCGATGGGGCTGCAGCCCCTCAGATGACGGGGTGGATTTGCGGTGGCCGCCGGGGCCGCGCTACTGTCGCGACATGCCTTCGGCCGCCACCGCTTCTCCGACGCTCGCTCCGAGCGTCATCGCTGTGCGCCGACGCCGCGGCCGCCGACTGTAGGCGACCCCGCCCTCCTGCCTGCGCACGCGCAGCGGTCGAGAGCCGGTGTCGCCGCCTCCGGCCCCGTCCCCGGTCCTCCCTTCGAGGAAGGACCCGACCGTTAAGGTAGAAGCATGACGTATTCCGTCGCCGTCTCCGGCGCATCCGGCTACGCAGGCGGCGAGATCCTCCGTCTCCTGGCCGATCATCCCGACATGGAGATCCGCACCGTCACGGCGCACTCGAACGCCGGGCAGCCTCTCGTCGACCACCAGCCGCATCTGCGTTCTCTGGCACACCTCACCCTGCAGGACACGACGCCCGAGATCCTCTCCGGCCACGACATCGTGTTCCTCGCACTCCCGCACGGGCAGTCGGGGCAGTACACCGATGCGCTCGGTGCGGCTCCGCTCGTGATCGATGCCGGAGCCGACCATCGGCTCACGTCGGCGTCCGCGTGGGAGGCGTTCTACGGCGGGGCGTTCCACGAGCCCTGGACATACGGCGTCCCCGAGCTCCTGATCGACGGGGTCAAGCAAAGAGAGCACCTCCGCGGCGCGACTCGCATCGCGGCTCCCGGCTGCAACGCCTCGACCGTGAGTCTCAGCCTCGCGCCGGGCGTCGCCGCCGGCGTGATCGACCCCTCGGACATCGTCTCGGTGCTGGCGGTCGGTCCGTCCGGTGCGGGGAAGAGCCTCAAGACGAACCTTCTCGGCAGCGAGATCCTCGGCACCGCGAACCCGTATGCGGTCGGGGGATCCCACCGGCACATACCGGAGATCCGTCAGGCGCTCGCCGCGGCATCGGGTATCGACGCCGACGGCATCCGTATCTCCTTCACTCCGGTGCTGGTGCCCATGTCGCGCGGAATCCTCGCCACGTCGACCGCACGGATCGCCGACGGCGTGACCGATGCGCAGATCCGCGACGCCTGGCAGAGCGCCTACGGCGACGAGACCTTCGTGCAGCTGCTGCCGGAGGGACGCTTCCCGCGCACGGCCGACGTGCTCGGCGCCAACACCGCGCTGATCGGGCTCGCGATCGATCGCGCCGCGAACCGGGTGACCGTGGTCACCGCGGTCGACAACCTCGTCAAGGGCACCGCCGGCGCTGCCATCCAATCCATGAACATCGCGCTGGGGCTTCCCGAGGCCCGCGCCCTCTCAGTGAACGGAGTCGCGCCGTGAGCGTCACCGCCCCCGCAGGTTTCGAGGCGGCCGGTGTGGCCGCAGGACTCAAGTCCACCGGCAAGCCCGATGTCGCCGTCGTCGTCAACCGCGGACCGCGCAAGGTCGGCGCCGCCGTCTTCACGAGCAACCGCGCCAAGGCCAACCCGATCATCTGGTCGCAGCAGGCCGTCGCCGACCGGGTGGTCGAGGCCGTCGTGCTCAACTCCGGCGGGGCGAACTGCTTCACCGGCGCTTTCGGATTCCAGACGACGCATCAGACGGCTGAGAAGGCGGCCGAGCTCCTCGGTGTCAGCGCCGGCGACGTGCTGATCTGCTCCACCGGTCTGATCGGCACAGGAGACGAGACGTTCCGTGCGCGTGTGCTCGCCGGCACGGAGCAGGCGATCGCCGAGCTCAGCGCTGATGGCGGAGAGAGCGCGGCGCACGCCATCATGACCACCGACACCGTCGCGAAGACCGCCGTGGTCAGCCGCGACGGCTGGACGATCGGTGGGATGGCGAAGGGAGCAGGAATGCTCGCGCCGGGCCTCGCCACGATGCTGGTCGTGATCACGACCGACGCCGTCCTCGAGCCGCTCCAGGCCGATGACGTGCTGCGCCGTGCGACCGGGCGGACCTTCGACCGGCTCGACTCCGACGGCTGCATGTCGACGAACGATCAGGTCACCCTCCTCGCCAACGGCGCCTCCGAGGTCGTGCCCGATCTCGACGACTTCGCCGCCGCGCTGATCGAGCTGTGCCAAGAGCTCGCGGTCAAGCTGCAGGGCGATGCCGAGGGCGCGAGTCACGACATCACGATCGAGGTGCAGCACGCGGTCTCCGAGCAGGACGCCGTCGAGGTCGGCCGGTCGGTCGCCCGCAACAACCTCTTCAAGGCCGCCATCTTCGGCAACGACCCGAACTGGGGCCGTGTGCTCGCCGCGATCGGCACCACGAACGCGCAGTTCGATCCCTACGACGTCGACGTCTGGATGAACGGCGTCCGCGTCTGCACGGCGGGCGGCCCCGACCGTCCCCGTGAAGAGGTCGACCTCATGCCGCGCGCCACGCACCTCGTGATCGACCTCAAGGTCGGCGAGTCGACGGCGACCGTGCTCACGAACGACCTCACCCACGACTACGTGCACGAGAACAGCGCCTACGCCTCATGACCGACATCCAGGACACCCCGGCCGAAGTCGCCGCACAGAAGGCCACGACCCTCATCGAGTCGCTGCCGTGGCTGAAGAAGTTCCGCGACCAGATCGTCGTCATCAAGTACGGCGGGAACGCGATGGTGTCGGAGGAGCTGCAGGACGCCTTCGCGCAGGACATCGCCTACCTCCGTTACGTCGGCGTGCTGCCGGTCGTCGTGCACGGCGGCGGCCCGCAGATCTCGAACATGCTGCAGCGGCTCGAGATCCCCAGCGAGTTCAAGGGCGGCTACCGGGTCACCAACACCGAGGCGATCAGCGTCGTGCGCATGGTGCTCACCGGTCAGGTCAATCCGCAGCTGGTGTCCAAGATCAACTCGCACGGGCCGATCGCGACCGGCCTCAGCGGCGAGGACGCCGGACTCTTCGGCGGGCGCCGTCGCGGTGTCATGATCGACGGCGAAGAGGTCGACCTCGGTCGCGTCGGCGATGTCGTCGAAGTCGATCCGACTCCGGTGCTCGACCATCTCGCCGCCGGGCGCATCCCGGTGGTGTCGAGCATCGCGCCTGATCTCGATCATCCCGGCCAGTCGCTCAACGTCAACGCCGATGCCGCCGCCGCGGCTCTCGCCGTGTCCTTGCATGCGCGCAAACTCGTGATCCTCACGGATGTGCCGGGGCTCTACGCCGACTGGCCGAACCGCGACTCCCTCGTCTCGCACCTGACCTCGGAGGCCCTCATCGAGATGCTGCCGAAGCTCGAGTCGGGAATGATCCCCAAGATGCGCGCCTGCCTCGACGCGGTCGAAGGCGGCGTGGACGCGGCCGCGATCATCGACGGACGGGTGCCGCATTCGGTGCTCGTCGAACTGTTCACCAGCAAGGGAATCGGGACCGAAGTGGTCCTGGGAAGGTCGGAGGTGACGGGATGACTGTCTGGCAGGACGACGCGGCACGCGATCTCGTGCTCAATGCGGGGGAGCGGCTCGCGCTGCTGGTCCGCGGTGAGGGCTCGTACCTGTGGGATGCCGACGGTCGACGCCACCTCGACTTCCTCGCCGGCATCGCGGTGACCTCCCTCGGGCACGCGCACCCGGCCTTCGTCGAGGCCGTCTCGACGCAGGCGGCCACACTCGCGCACGTGTCGAACTACTTCGCCACCCCGCCCCAGCTCGCACTCGCCGCACGCATCAAGCGTCTCGCGGGTGCCGGTATCGACGGGCGGGTGTTCTTCTCGAACTCGGGCGCCGAGGCCAACGAGGCCGCTTTCAAGCTCGCCCGGCTGCACGGGGGCACCGAGCGGCCGCGCATCCTCGCGCTCGAGAACGGCTTCCACGGACGCACCATGGGCTCGCTCGCTCTCACCGCGAAGGCATCGATGCGCGCGCCGTTCGAGCCGATGCCCGCGGGCGTCGAGCACATCCCCGCCACGATCGAGGCATTGGAAGCGGCGATGGACGACCGCGTCGCCGCGATCATCGTCGAGCCGATCCAGGGCGAGGCCGGAGTGGTCGAGCTGCCGGAGGGGTACCTCGCCGCCGCCCGCTTGCTGACCCTCGCGCACGGCGCGCTCCTGATCGTCGACGAGATCCAGACCGGAGCCGGCCGCACCGGTGAGTGGTTCGGGTTCAGCCACGAGGGCATCATCCCCGATGCGATCACGCTCGCGAAGGGGATCGGCGGCGGCTTCCCGATCGGCGCGCTGGTCACCTACGGCAGCGCGAGCGCACTGTTCACCCCGGGGTCGCACGGCTCGACGTTCGGGGGCAATCCCCTGGCGACCGCTGTCGCCGACGCCGTGCTCGCCGAGATCGAGAGCGCCGGCCTGGTGGAGAACGCGGCCCGTCGCGGCGCGGAGCTGCGCGAGATCCTCCTCGGGATCGATTCCCCGCTGGTCGAGGGCGTGCGCGGACGTGGTCTGCTCGTGGGCGTCGCGCTCACCGCTCCGGTGGCCGGTGCCGTCGTCGCGGCCGCACAGGAGCGCGGGCTCATCGTCAACGCCGCCAACCCCGAGACGGTGCGCATCGCGCCCGCTCTCACCATCGGCGACGCCGAACTCGCCGAGTTCCGTGAGCTGTTCACGGCCGCTCTCGCCGACGTCCAGGCCTCTGTAGCCGGAAAGGTATCCGCATGACCCGCCACCTGCTGCGTGACGATGACCTGACCCCCGCCGAGCAGGCGGAGATCCTCGACCTCGCCATCGAGCTGAAGAAGGACCGCTGGGCCGACAAGAGCCTGGCCGGTCCTCAGACGGTCGCGGTCATCTTCGACAAGTCCTCCACGCGCACCCGTGTCTCGTTCGCGGTGGGCATCGCCGACCTCGGCGGCTCGCCGCTGATCATCTCGACCGCGAGCAGCCAGCTCGGCGGCAAAGAGACGCCGTCCGACACCGCGCGCGTCCTCGAGCGCCAGGTCGCGGCCATCGTGTGGCGCACCTATGCGCAGTCCGGGCTCGAAGAGATGGCCGAAGGCACGAGGGTGCCCGTCATCAACGCGCTCTCCGACGACTTCCACCCGTGCCAGCTGCTCGCCGATCTGCTGACGATCCGCGAGCACAAGGGAGATCTGAAGGGGCTCACGCTCACGTTCCTCGGCGACGGACAGAGCAACATGGCGCACTCGTACGCGCTCGCCGGTGTGACGGCGGGCATGCACGTGCGCATCGCGTCGCCGGAGGACTACGCGCCCCGCGCGGATGTCATCGAGGCCGCGGATCGCCGCGCTGCCGAGACCGGTGGCTCGATCACGCTCTACACCGACCCGGTCGAGGCGGCCGCCGGTGCCGACGTCGTGGTGACCGATACATGGGTCTCGATGGGCAAGGAGGAGGAGAAGCTCGCACGCATCCGCGATCTCGGCGGCTACAAGGTCACCCCCGAGACGATGACGCTCGCCGACCCCGAGGCGATCTTCATCCACTGCCTCCCTGCCGATCGCGGCTATGAGGTCGACTCCAGCGTGATCGACGGGCCGCAGAGCGTGGTCTGGGATGAGGCGGAGAACCGTCTGCACGCGCAGAAGGCCCTCCTGGTCTGGCTCCTCGGCAAGAAGGACGCGTGATGAGCGAACCGACACACGAAGGCACCAACGAGGGCGCACTCTGGGGTGCCCGCTTCGCCACGGGCCCGTCGCCGGAACTGGTCGAGCTGAGCCGTTCCACGCACTTCGACTGGATCCTCGCGCCGTACGACATCGCCGGCTCGCATGCACATGCCACGGCGCTCGAAGCTGCCGGATACCTCGAACCCGACGAGGCACGACGGATGCACGAGGGGCTGGATGCCGTGGCGCGCAAGGTCGCCGACGGCACGCTGCGACCGGTGCCGACCGACGAGGACGTGCACGGTGCGCTCGAGCAGGCGTTGATCGCCGAGCTCGGGCCGGAACTGGGCGGGCGCCTGCGCGCCGGTCGCAGCCGCAACGACCAGATCGCCACCCTCGTGCGCATGTACCTGATCGATCATGCGCGGGTGATCGCCCGTGACATCCTGCGGGTGATCGACGCGCTGGTGGCCCAGGCCGAAACACATCCCGCCGCGATCCTGCCCGGACGCACGCACCTGCAGCATGCGCAGCCGGTGCTGCTCGCCCATCACCTGCAGGCCCACGGTTGGCCGCTGGTGCGCGAACTCGAACGCCTCGTGGACTGGCGGCGTCGTGCCGGCGTCTCACCGTACGGCGGGGGAGCGCTGGCCGGTTCCACGCTCGGTCTCGATCCGACGCTCGTGGCGACGGAGCTGGGTCTGGACCGCCCGGCCGAGAACTCCCTCGACGGCACCGCGGCCCGCGACGTCGTGGCGGAGTTCGCGTTCATCACGGCGATGACCGGTGTCGACATCTCGCGCCTCTCCGAGGAGATCATCCTCTGGAACACCCGCGAGTTCGGTTTCGTCACGCTCGACGATGGCTACTCCACGGGTTCGAGCATCATGCCGCAGAAGAAGAATCCCGACATCGCCGAGCTCGCTCGCGGCAAGTCGGGTCGCCTCATCGGCAACCTCTCCGGTCTGCTGGCCACGCTCAAGGGCCTTCCGCTCGCGTACAACCGCGATCTGCAGGAGGACAAGGAGCCGGTGTTCGACTCGGTTCAGACCCTCGAGGTGGTGCTCCCCGCCTTCGCGGGCATGATCGCGACGCTGCGTTTCGACACCGAACGGATGGCAGCTCTGGCTCCGCAGGGCTTCTCTCTCGCGACGGATGTCGCGGAATGGCTCGTGAAGCGCCGGGTGCCCTTCCGTGATGCCCATGAGATCTCGGGTGCGCTCGTGCGTGCGTGCGAGGAGCAAGGGATCGGGCTGGAGGATGCCTCCGACGAGCTGCTGCTGTCGGTGTCGCCGCGTCTCGTGCCCGAGGTGCGCGAAGTCCTGACGATCGAGGGTTCGGTCGCATCGCGCACCGGCGCCGGGGGGACCGCCCCTGTGCGGGTCGCGGAGCAGCGTGCCGAGCTGGTCTCGCGCGCGCAGGCCGCCGCCCACGCCCTCGGTCTCTAGTCGAAGGCGTCGGCGGCCGGTCCGCGGCGGTTCAGTGCAGCTCGGCGTCG